>JACQUH010000076.1 GCA_016210375.1 Chloroflexota bacterium | reverse complement strand
GCTTGAAGCCGCACCCTTCAGGGTGCGGTACACGAAGCCCCATTTTCGTAGGAATGACAAAGCGGATGGAATCTTATTTAGTCCAAGACCATCAGGGGGCGGTGCCAGAGCGGTTTTTGAGATAGTTGCCACTAGTGATCAACCAGGTTCCTGTGCTGCTGTGGCCCTAATCTCTCCCCCTGTAGTCCCCCTCTCCGCAACGGAGAAGGGGACGATGATTTGGGGGATAGGCGTGATGCGGCAGACCCGCATCACACCTATTCAAACCAATCTTCTCCCCTTTCCCGTGCGGGAAGAGCCTGTCCTTGAGCGGAGCGAAGGAGGGAGCCAGTGGGAGTTAAGTTATTTGGTCAATGACCATTAGTCGGGGGACACACAAACCCCTCTCTAGCAAACGAATCCCGGGACGGAGGGATCTCGCCCCTATGACCACCGCCCCATCGCCCCTGGTGGTAGTGATCTCCGGCCCCTCGGGTGTGGGCAAGGACGCCGTGCTGGAGCGTATGAAACGCCTGCCCAGGCCCTGGCACTTCATCGTCACCGCCACCACCCGTCCCCAGCGCCAGGGGGAGCACGATGGTGTGGACTACACCTTCCTGACCCCCACGCAGTTTGAGGCGCTCCTGGCCCGGGACGGGTTCCTGGAGCACGCCACCGTCTATGGACGCTCCTACGGCGTCCCTCGCGCCCAGGTAGAGGCAGCCCTGGCCTCCGGGAAGGACGTCATCATGAAGACCGACGTCCAGGGCGCCCGCACCCTCCGCTCCAACATGCCCGGCGCGGTGCTTATCTTCCTGGCGCCGCCGGACATGGGGGAGCTGGAGCGCCGCCTGCGCCAGCGTAAGTCTGATACCGCCGACGACATTGAGCGCCGCATTGCCACGGCAGCCCACGAAATGGAACACCAGGCCGACTTTGACCACGTGGTGGTCAACGGCACCGGCTGTCTGGACCAGACCGTGGCGGAGATAGAGAGACTCATAGCCGCAGAAAAGGCCCGCCGTTCCCCCCCTTCCCCTTAATAGGAGACGGATAAGGGGGAGCGCCCCTTTGTCGCTCCGCTCCCTGGCGAAACTCCAAGAGGGGCTTTTGCCCCCTATCCTTGCGTGGGTATACTGGGTGACCTGGAAGAGTTCTCTGCCCCCTTCTATCAAGTGCAGCAAGGGAAAGGAAGCCAGCCGTGACCACCTCCACCGGTATGTCTCTGATGGAAGCCCTGCGCGTCCAGCGCTCCATACGCCGCTTCAGCAGCAAGCCCGTGCCCGACGACGCTATCCGCACCATCCTGCGGGCAGCCACCTTGGCGCCAAGCGGCGCCAACCGCCAGCCCTGGCGGTTCGTCGTCGTGCGCGACCCGGCCCACAAGCGACAGATCGGTGAGTGGTACGACGAAGGCTCCCGCATCACCTATGGCGACAGGCAGCGAGGAGCAGCCCCCCGCGCTGCCGCCGAGGAGCGACGGGAGCCTACATTCTCCGATGTGCCGATGATCATCCTGGTGTGCGTGGACGCCCTCTCCACCAATCCAGGGCCACACAGTGATTTCATCCGCGGGGCCTCCGTCTACCCGGCCATGCAGAACCTGATGCTGGCGGCCACCGCGCTGGGCCTGGGTACCCGGCCCACCACCATGCACCGCCATCATGAGGCGGATATAAAGGCGTTGCTGGGCATCCCCGAGTCTGTGGACATCGCCGCCATCGTCCCCCTCGGCTACCTGGGCGAGGGCGAGCACTTCGGCGGCAAGAAGCGCAAGCCCCTGGCCGAGGTAGCCTTTCAGGAGCGCTGGGGGCAATCAATCGCCTGAACGGAAAACCGTAGGCAAACCTCCTGCCCTTTGCTAAACTGCACCCTATGCCCGTATGCCCGTATGCCCTAGGCCCGTACGCCCGTACCAAGGAGAACCCCTTGCCTCTCTCTAGCGATGACATAAGACACATCGCCTCCCTTGCCCGCGTGGCGCTGACGCCGGAGGAGCTGGAGCGCTACCGCGCCCAGATGGATGTCATCCTGGACAACTTCCGCGTTCTGCAAGAGGTGGACACCGAAAACATCCCGCCCACGGCGCAGTCGGTGCCGCTATTCAGCGTGATGCGTGAAGACGAGCCCGGACCGTCGTCGCCAAAGGAGGATGTGCTGGCCAACGCCCCGCGCCGGGAAGAGGACTACTTCCGCGTGCGGGCGGTGCTGGAGGAGTAGTTGGACGGACAGGCATACGGACATACGGACAAGCTGGCGACGGGGTCAACCTGGACGCGGAGCAAGACATGCCATATAGCGAAACTCTCGCCAGCAGGATACGCAAGGCCCTGGCTGGACGTCCAGACATCACAGAGAAGAAGATGTTCGGCGGTATCGCCTTCCTGGTGGGCGGCAAGATGGCGGTAGGGGTGCAGAAGGACGACCTGATGCTCCGGGTGAGCGAAGAGGAGTTCGCCCAGTCGCTCACGCTGCCCCATGTGCGGCCCATGGACTTCACGGGCAGGCCTATGGTGGGCTTCCTGTACGTCGGGCCAGGCGGCTGCGAGGATGACGCTGAGTTGCAGGCGTGGGTGGACACGGCCGTCGCCTACGCCCAGGCGCTGCCGGAAAAGAAAGCGGCCAGGAAACGCAAGGCGTAACTATTTACCACACCCTGAAGGGTGTGGCTTCACCAAACCAAGCCGCACCCTTCAGGGTGCGGTGCAACGATAGGCTCACATGTCCAACCATCTCACCTCCCTCACCATCCACGAGGCCCGCCGGCTCCTGGACGCCCGGCAGGTCTCCGCCGTGGAGCTGGCCCAGGCGTACCTGGAGCGCATTGGGCAGGTGGAGCCGCGCGTCAGGGCCTATGTCACCCTCACCCCGGACCTGGCCCTGGAGCAGGCCCGCGCCGCCGACAGACGCATCGCCGGGGGCAACGCCGCGCCCATGACGGGCATCCCTCTCCAGATCAAGGACAACATGTGCATCCAGGGCGTGCGCACCACGTGCTCCTCCCGCATGCTGGAGAACTTCGTCCCGCCCTACAGCGCCACGGTGGTGGAGCGCCTCAGCGCCCAGGGCGCGGTCATGCTGGGCAAGGGGAACATGGACGAGTTCGCCATGGGGTCCTCCACTGAGAACTCGGCCTTCTTCCCCACGCACAACCCCTGGGACCTGGGGCGCGTCCCCGGCGGCTCCAGCGGCGGCCCGGCGGCAGCCGTGGCCGCGGGCGAGGCCGTGGCCTCCCTGGGTTCCGACACTGGCGGCAGCATCCGCCAGCCCGCCGCCCTCTGCGGCGTGGTCGGCATGAAGCCTACCTATGGCCTTGTCAGCCGCTACGGACTGGTGGCCTTCGCCTCGTCATTGGACCAAATAGGGCCGTTCACGAGAGATGTCACCGACTGCGCCATATTGCTTTCGGCAATCTCCGGCCATGACCCGCGGGACTCCACCTCGCTGCCCCAGCCCGCGCGAGACTTCCCCCAGGCCCTGACGGGCGATATCCGGGGTCTGCGGGTCGGCGTGCCCAAAGAGTACTTCGCCCAGGGCATGGAGCCAGCAGTAGAGCAGGCCGTGCGGGCAGGCGTCGCCGTGCTGGAGGGCCTGGGCGCCCACGTGGACTGGGAGGTCTCCCTGCCCTCCACGCGCTACGCCCTGGCCGTCTACTACATCCTCGCCCCTTCGGAGTGCTCGGCCAACCTGGCCCGCTACGACGGCGTGAAGTACGGCTACTCCTACCAGCAG
>JACQUH010000075.1 GCA_016210375.1 Chloroflexota bacterium | reverse complement strand
GCCGGGCCTCCTTTGGGCAGGCCAGGCCATACGCCTCCAGCCCGGCCTCCCACGCCGCCTGCTCCGGCCTGCCCCGCTCCCTGGCCTGGCGGAAGTGGGCCAGAGCCTCAGGGGGAACGGCGAAGGGCTCACGGTAGGGCCATCCCAATCGCTCCTTGGTCAGGCGCACCTCCTCCTCCCCCAAGGGCTCGCCGTGGGCAGAGGCGGTCCGTGCCTTGTTCGGACTGCCATAGCCGATGATGGTGCGGCATATTATGAGGCTAGGGTGGCCGGTCTCGGCCTGGGCCATCCTGATAGCGGCGTCGACGCAGTCCGGGTCCATGCCGTCTATGGGCCCGATGACGTGCCAGCCGTAGGCCTGGAACCGCTGCGCCACGTTTTCGGCGAAGGCAATGTCGGTGTTGCCCTCTATAGAGATGTCGTTATCGTCGTAGAGGTAGATCAGCGTGCCCAGGCGCAGGGTGCCGGCAAGGGAGGCCGCCTCAGAGGCTACCCCCTCCTGGAGATCGCCGTCCGAGACGATGGCGTACGTGTAATGGTTGATGACCTCATGCCCCGGCAGGTTATAGTGCTCTGCCAGCCATCGCTCGGCGATGGCCATCCCCACACCGTTGGCGAAGCCCTGGCCCAGCGGTCCCGTGGTCGCCTCTACGCCTGGGGTCACCCCATACTCCGGATGTCCCGGCGTCCTGCTCTCCCATTGGCGGAAGCGCTTCAGGTCCTCCAGCGACAGGTCGTGTCCCGTGAGATAGAGAAGCGCGTACAGCATGGCCGAGGCGTGGCCGGGGGAGAGAATAAACCGGTCCCGGTCAGGCCACTTTGGGTCTTCGGGGTTGTGTTTGAGGAAGCGGTCCCACAGCACGTAAGCCATGGCCGCGGCGCCCATGGGCGTCCCGGGGTGGCCGGAGTTGGCCTGCTGTACGGCGTCTACCGCCAGAAATCGAATGGAGTTGATACATAGTGTGTCAATATCTGGGTCAGTCATTCCCACCCTCGTTTCTGAATTGCAGGCGCTGGAGGATCTCGGCCTCGTGTCCCACAAGAGCGTCATAGAGCCTGTGCTGCCTCTCCAGCCCTTCCTGGTAGATGCTTGCTTTGCGTCTGTCAGGGCAGTAGGTCTGGCCGAGACCGGCGGGAACGGCGTCCAGTGCGGGCCAGACGCCCAGGGCATGGAGCGCAAGGATGGAGGCGCCACGGCTGGTGGCCTCGGGTTCTCCCGAGACGACCACAGGGCGCTGCAGCACGTCGGCCATGGTCTGCAACCAGTAAGGCGAGCTCGTGATGGCGCCCCCGCTAGCCACGATAGTGCATTTCCTGTCCACGTACTCCTGGAGGAGCCTGGCAACCAGCCCGAAACGATAACTCACTCCCTCGAGGCAGCCCTGGAGAATCTGCAGAGGAGTGGTAGACAGCTTTAGGCCCGTGATGGCGCCGACGGCGGAGATTGCCCATCCGGGGCTTCGTTCACCCGCCAGCGTTGGCAGCACGGTCAGGCCATGGCTATCGGGGGGCAGCGCCCGGAGCGCTGCCTCTAGCTCCTTGCCGGAGGGAAGCTGGAAGGTACCCCGTGCCCAGGCGAACACGTTGCCACCCTCGCTGAAAGACCCGCCCAGGAGCGTCTGGCTGGCGCCAAGCCGGTATGCCCACAGCCCTGGCCTCACCTCAGGGCTTTCGCCAGGTAGCAGGACCCGCATGGCTCCGCTGGTACCCACGGTCAGGGCAACCCATCTGGGAGAGATGCACCCGCTGCCCACGTTCGCCGCTGCCCCATCGCCTACGGCAAGGAAAAAGGGGACATCGCTCAGCGGCGGCCACCGTCTGGCGTAGGGCGTCGCCAATCGCCGCTGGGCGTTGGTGTAGTTGGCAAGCGGCGGCAAGGCCTCCAAGGAAACCCCGAGATGCGCCAGCAGCCCTTCGTCCCACTGCATTCGATGGCGGTCGAGCAGGCCTGACCACGAAGCCACGGAATAGCTGGCAGGGATGTCCCTTGGGTTGAACCATCGTCTATAGAGGAACGTACCTACGTCTACCCAGCGGTATACCCGGCTCACTATGTCTGGCAGCGTCCGCCTGGCCCATCGCAGACGGGCTGGGAGATAGGCG
>JACQUH010000074.1 GCA_016210375.1 Chloroflexota bacterium | reverse complement strand
GGACCACACCGCTGGTGGAAATGACCGCGATGGTGGCGCGCCTCAGGTCCGGCAGCGCGGACGCCGGTGGAACGTCATCGAACTTGACAAGCGGGATCTCGGTCGTGAACCTGGCGCCGGCGATCTTGGACAGGACCATCTCGATGGCGCGCTCCGTGCCCGGCCTCTCGATGGTGACCTCCCGTCGAAGCCCCCTGGGGAGGTAGCCTTCCGCCGTGGCAGGGCCGATGGCCTCCCCCTTGCCAACGCGGACGGCAAGGCGCGCCATGCCGCCAAGGGCATCCCTCATTCCCGCCGCGACATCCCTGGTGGGGATCGCGTAGACGCGGTGGTTGCGGTACCGGCGGTACACCTCGACACCCGGCGCCTGGGGGTAGTACCCAGTGACACACGGAATACCAAGCTCCCTGGCGACCGTTTCACAGACCTCCGCGCAGGCGAAGCCGTACCGCCCCGCATTGAACGCGGGTCCTGCGACAAGAACATCGGGCCGCAGGCGCCTGACCGCCTCAAGGACCTCATGCCGGGCGTCGTCGGGATGCTCCGCGAAGTAGGTGTCGCCGCAGTAGATTGTGGCGACCACCTCGGCGTCCGCGCCCAGCTCCTGCTGTAGACCCCTGCCAGCCCCAACCGGCCCATCCCCCAGACTGACACCCCCGCTGGATGCCTCTTCCCCGCCCAGGCCGGCAAAGAAGCGGTTGAGGTAGTGCACCACCCTGACTCGTTCACCGGGCATCGCGGACCTCCCTCACGAGAAATAGCAGGCACAACTTCCAGCCTGACCCATGCGGGCGATTCGAAACGACCGCGCCCCGCAACCCGGCAACCCTGGAGCGCCCAAGAGGGCGGTTGCCGCGCGCCCCCGCTACTCGTCCCAGACAGTGCTGCGGTAGCTCCCATGTCCTGAGATGTCCGGCGCTCTCCGGTCGGTCGGCCAGATGCAGATGACCTCCAGCGGCTTGTCCCCACCTGCAACGATTTTGTGCCTGGTCCCTGGCGACAGGTAGAGGCACGTGCCCGGCACGCCCTTATGAACACCGCTGTCCACCGTGAAGAGGCCCCACCCCGACAGGACGAAGTAGACTTCCGTGGCGATGGGGTGATGGTGGAGGAGGTGGACCTCCCCCGGCGTCATGGTCCAGATCCCGAACCGCAGATCATCGGCGCCGTTGCTCTCCAGGCCAACGAGATTGCGGATGCGGCCGAAATCCCCGGTCTTGCTGGACTGCCTGGTGATCCCCTCGTGGAACCGAATGACACTCCGACCCGGGTACCGGGCCCTGATGCCGAAGCGCTCCACGTCCAGGTTCCGTTCCATGTGATGCCATCTCCCTTGGTCCAGCGGTGGAAACGCCGCAAACACCCCAGGGCGGACTATTCACCCAGCTCAGAGCCGGCCGCGTCGCGGTCCGGCTTGTTGTAGGCCCACATCACGGTCGCAGGCTTATCATTGCGCACGGTGACACCGTGGCGGCAGTTGGGAGGGAGATAGACCGCATCACCCTCCCTGCATTCGACCTCGTCCTCGCCGACGGTGAACAGGGCCACACCCGCCATGACGAAGTAGACCTGCGACGCCCGAGAGTGCCGATGCACCGCTACGCGCTGACCCGGCTCAATGGTCCGGATACCCATGGTCAGGTCCTGTGAGCCGTTGGCCTCCCGGCCGAGGATTACCCGACTCCCACCAGAAAGGTACGGCGTGTCAGCGGATTCAGGTTTGAGAGCAGCGCCCGTTGGGCCACCGTTCCCGGCCCAGTGGATGACCTTCTCCATGGCGGTTCCGCTCCAACGACTGCGCAGGATTGAGCACCTGCACATTGCCGGCAAAGGCAGTGGCGGAAGGATACACCCCCCCAAAACGGTTGTCAAACGATGGGTACGGGCGGGAGTGTATCAATTTGCCGTGCAATGACTCACCTGGCCGACTTCCGCCGAAGATTCAGCACCATGATGACAGAGGCTGCGGCAACGACGCTCAGTGCTAGAGCAATGGCATGACTATGGGATAGCAGAAACACCACGATGTACACCACGGCGAGCACACCCGCACGCAATAGCAACTGGCCGACCGAAACACCTTGCATCCTACTGATCCTTGAGGAGGTTGGTAACCAGCCTGTTCCTGACCCAGCCGTGGAAGCAGAAACGAGGCGTTCCACCCTCTCCCTTGTCCCTCCCTGAAGTCGGGACAAGCCTCTCCCTCATAG
>JACQUH010000005.1 GCA_016210375.1 Chloroflexota bacterium | reverse complement strand
GCCTTCGTGGAGGAGCTGGCCCGCTGTGGCCTCCGCCACGTCTGCATCTGTCCCGGGTCACGGTCGTCGCCCCTGGCCATCGCCTTCGCCCGAGACGCCCGCATCAAGAAGTGGCTCCACCTGGATGAACGCTCGGCCTCTTTCTTCGCCCTGGGCATGGCGCGCTACCTGGGGCAGCCGGTCGCGGTGGTGTGCTCCTCCGGCACCGCTGCTGCCAACTTCCACCCTGCCGTAGCCGAATCCCACAACGACGCCGTGCCCCTGCTGCTGCTGACCGCGGACCGCCCGCCGGAAATGGTGGGGTGGGGCGCACTGCAAACCATGGAGCAGGAGGGCCTCTATGGAATCCAGGCGAAGTGGTCTGTGACGCTGCCACCCCCCGAGGCCTCGCCCGGCCTGATGGCCTACGTCCGCTCGGTGGCGGGCCGGGCCTACGCTACAGCTCAGTCCTCGCCGGCGGGGCCGGTGCACATCAACCTCCCTTTCCGGGAGCCGTTGGAACCCGTTCCCGTGCCTTCTGACTTCTCCCAGGAGGATGCGCCGTCCCAGGCCTGGGAGGGCAGGGAGGCAGCATCGCCCTACCTGGCGACGCCGCCTGTCCAGAGAAGGCTTGCTTCCCCGGAGGTAGAGCGTCTGGCTAACGAGCTGGCCTCCAGGGAGCTCGGGCTGATTATTTGTGGGCCACAGCAAGACCCATCCCTGGCCGGGTCGGTCACGGCCCTCGCCCGTCGCCTGGGCTACCCGATCCTGGCCGACGTGCTCTCCCAGGTGCGCTGCGGCCCCCACGACCGTAGCCTGGTGCTGGACGGCTACGACGCCTTCCTGCGGGACGCCGCCTTGGCGTCGTCCCTGGCGCCGGAGGTTGTGGTGCGTTTTGGAGGGGTGCCCGTCTCCAAGCCCCTGACGCAGTACCTGGAGCGCCATCCCCGAGCGCGCCACCTCCTGGTGGACGACGGCCCCGGATGGCGGGACCCCTCCTTTCTGACCTCGGAGGCGCTGCACGTTGACCCCGTGTCCCTCTGCCATGACCTGGCGGCGCACCTCCAGGGACGCGCGCCCCGCGAGGCGTGGAGCCAGCGGTGGCTCTCCCTGGACCAGTCAACGACGGAGGCCATGGCCCGGCGGCTCGCAGGGTTCGGCGAGATGTTTGAAGGGAAGGTCTTCAGCGAGCTGGCCCAAATGCTGCCTGAGGGTGCAATCGTTTTCGCGGGGAACAGCATGCCCGTGCGGGACCTGGACACCTTCTTCCCATCCTCCGGGCGGGGCGTGCGTTTCCTGGCCAACCGGGGCGTCAGCGGCATAGACGGCGTGGTCTCCTCGGCCCTGGGGGCCGCCGCCGCCTCTGGGCGCAGGGTCGTCCTGGCCCTGGGCGACATCTCCTTCTACCACGACATGAATGGGCTGCTGGCGGCCAGGGCCCACAAGCTGGACGCCACCATCATCGTCCTCAACAACAACGGCGGCGGCATCTTCTCCTTCTTGCCCCAGGCGGCGTATCCGGAGGTGTTTGAGACCTACTTCGGGACGCCCCATGGCCTCACCTTCCGGGCGGCGGCAGAGCTCTATGGCCTGGGCTACGCCCTGACGCCGGACTGGGGCAGCTTCCACGAGGCGGTGGCCGGCAGCCTGGCAGGGGGCGGCGTCACGGTGATAGAGGTGCCCGCGCCGGAGAGAGCTACAAACGTGGCCCTGCACCAGCAGGTGTGGCAGGCGGTGGCCTCGGCCATCCAGGCCCCGGCAGGCAGGTAGACGATGCGAATTCCAGTCCGGGCGCTGGGTGGGGCGCATCTGAACGTGATAGGGCAAGGGCAAGGCCGGCCCATCGTGGCCCTCCACGGCTTCACCGGCAGCGCCTCCACCTGGTCCTTCCTGGCCTCTGCCCTGGGCGATAGGTACAGAGTGATAGCAGTAGACCTGCCCGGCCACGGCGACTCCGACTCCCCGGCAGACCCTGCCCTGTACACCATGGAACGTACCGTGCAGGCCCTGGCCGAGGTGCTGGACCGCCTGGGCGTTGAGCGCACCTGCTGGTTGGGCTACTCCCTGGGGGGCAGGGTGGCCCTGGGCGCCGCCATCGCCCTGCCAGAGCGCACCGCCGGGGTCATCCTGGAGAGCGTATCGCCAGGGCTGGCAACGCCGGAGGAGCGGGCCGCCAGAGTGCAGGAGGACGAGAGGCTGGCGGACTGGCTGCTGACAGCGGGAATAGAGCGGTTTGTGGACTACTGGGAGGCCATCCCCCTGTGGGCCAGCCAGGCGCGCCTCTCCGCAGAGGCGCGGGCAAGCCTGCGAGAGCAGCGACTGCGTAACAGCGCCCTGGGCCTGGCCAACAGCCTGCGGGGCATCGGCCAGGGGGCGCAGCCCTTCCTCGGCGGCAGGCTGGGAGAGATAAAGGCGCCTGTCCTGTCCATCGCGGGCGAGGAGGACGCCCGCTACACAGCCCTGGCCCGCGAGCTTCACGGGGCCTTGCCCGGCAGCCGTCTCCAGGTCATCCGCGCAGCAGGCCACGCCGCCCACCTGGAGCAGCCCTCGGCCTTCCTGCGGGCGGTGGAGTCCTTTCTGTCCGAGGTTGGGGAAGGAACGCCCGCCCAGGTTAGCGCACCTCCGGCTGCACGCCAGCGCCGCCCCTGATGCCTGTGGCGTACCGCTCTAGCTGCTCCCGGTCCACCCGCACTCCCAGGCCGTGGCCCAGGGGTGCGGCCAGCGCGCTGTCCCGGGGCAGAAAGGGATCGGCCAGCAGGATGCTGGGGAAGAGGTTGCCTGTGGCCAGGCCGTGGGCAAAGGGATGGGCGGCCAGGAGAGAGGCAAGGTGGGCTGAGGTCGCCAGGCCAACGCCAGACTCCAGGGAGGAGGTAACAACGATGGCCTTTCCTGCTTCCGCTATCCTTCGCATTACCTCCCGGGCGCTCCATAGCCCACCCAGGCGGGCGGCCTTCACGACAAAGATGTCCGCGGCCTCCGCCTTCAGGATGCGCTCCACGTCCCCTGGCGAGGCCAGGGCCTCGTCGGCGGCCACGGGCACACGGGCGCTGCGGCGGACCTCCGCCATGCCCGCCAGGTCAGCCGCCGCCACCGGTTGCTCCACGTACTCCAGGTCGTACCGCTCCAGGCGGCGCAGGGCCTCCACCGCCTGGAGCACGCTCCACCCCTGGTTCGCGTCCACGCGGAGCCTCGCCGACGGCCCCACGGCCCGGCGCACGGCCGAGACCAGAGCCACGTCTTGGGCCAGCGTCCCCTGGGCCACCTTCAGCTTCAGACTGGTGAACCCCTGGGCCACGGCGCGGGCAGCCTCGGACGCCGCACGCCGGGGCGACTCTGAGGCGATGATGGCGTTCACGGGCAGCGCGACGGGCGAGCCGCCCAGGAGATGGGCAAGGCTCAAGCCTCTGGCGTGGCCCAGGAGGTCAAGGAGCGCCGTCTCCAGGCCAAAGCGAAGGATGGCGGGCATGTCCCACTTCCCCAGGGCCCGCTCCTCGGCCAGGTTCTCCACGGCCGTCCCCACCAGGGTCGGCGCAAGCTCCGATAGGGCCAGGGCGGTGCGCTCCACCTCCCCCCGGCTGCCCGGGCCGATGGGTGACGCCTCCCCCAGGCCGGCCAGCCCGTCGTCGCTGGCCAGCCACAGCAGCAGCCCGTACTTCAGCGTAGCGCCGCCCTCCGAGGTGACGTACGGCGAGAGGAAGGGCAGGGCGAACCCGCGCCAGGCTACTCCCGCGACCCTCATGGCTTACACTCCAAACCTCTCCCGGAGGTGGGCATGACCAGCCCCCTGGACGGTATACGCGTGCTGGACCTGAGCCGCATTCTGTCAGGGCCCTTCTGCACCATGCTCCTGGCCGACCTGGGGGCCGAGGTGGTGAAGGTGGAGCGCCCTGGGGCCGGCGACCCGGCCCGCCAGATGACGGCCCAGGTTGGGGACGATAGCGCCTTCTTCATCAGCGTGAACCGTGGCAAGAAAAGTATCACCCTGGACCTCTTTTCGGAAGAGGGGGCGCGCCTGCTCCTGGCCCTGGCCCCCCATTTTGACGTGCTGGTGGAGAACTACGTCCCCGGCGCCATGGCGCGCCTGGGCCTTGACTACCCCACAGTGCGCGTTGCCAACCCACGCCTCGTCTACGCCTCCATCTCCGGCTTTGGCCAGGACGGGCCCTACTCCGGGCGGCCCGCCCTGGACATCATCGTCCAGGCCATGAGCGGCCTCATGAGCGTTACCGGCGAGCCGGGCGGCCCGCCCCTGCGCCCTGGGGCCTCCCTGGGAGACAGCATCCCGGGCGTCTTCTGTGCCCTGGCCATCCTGGCGGCCCTCTGGCAGCGGGAGCGCACCGGCCAGGGGCAATACCTTGACACCGCCATGCTGGACTGCATGGTAACGATGATGGAGAACAGCTTCTCTCGCTACTTTGCCACGGGCCAGACGCCCGGCCCGCTGGGGTCCCAGCACCCTGGCGCAGCGCCCTTCCAGGCCTTCCGGTCCAGCGACGGCTATTTCGTGGTGGCCCTTCTCACCGATGACGGCCCGACGTGGCGACGCTTCTGCGACGCCGTTGGCTTGCCGGAGCTGGCCGCAGACAACCGCTTTCAGGACAATCGGGGCCGCACCCAGAACACCGCAGCCCTGGCCGACCTCCTACAAAGGGCCTTTGAACGTTTGCCTCGCACGTACTGGCTGGAGGCCCTGGGCAGGGCAGGGACGCCCTGCGGCCCGGTGAACTCCGTCGCCGAGGTGGCCCAGGACCCCCAGGTGCAGCACCGCGGGATGATTGCTACTATACCTCACAGGACGGCCGGGGTCTGGATGGTGGCCAACACGCCCTTCCGGCTGGGCGGCGCGCCCACAGTCCCCCAGGGGCCTTCGCCGGCCCTGGGAGAGCACACGCAGGAGGTGCTGGGCCGATTCCTGGGCCTGTCCGCCGAGGAGGTTGTCCGTCTGCGAGAGAAGGGGATAGTATAGCAGTCGCTGAGAGCGTTGCCCGCGCCGCATCGGGGCACGAAAACGGTCCCTGGATGTGCCACACCCTGACGGTCTTGAAGGGGACGACCTAACCCCCTCTGGCTCCGCCTTCCCCCACGGGAAGGGGGAGAAAACAGGCTTGAATGGGTGTGATGCGGCCCTGCCGCATCACACCCATTCCTCAAATCAACGTCCCCCTCTCCGTCGCGGAGAGGGGGACCACAGGGGAGAGGTAAACACCACAATGTTTTCAAAGCGTAGCAAAGGAGCAGTCCCATGAGCTACCAGGACATCCTCTACACAAAGGGAGAAGGCGTTGCCAGGGTCACCATCAACCGGCCCCACGTCTTGAACGCCTTCCGCCCAAAGACGATTGACGAGCTGCGGGACGCCTTCCAGGACGCGTGGGACGATTCGGACGTCGGCGTTGTGGTGCTCACCGGGGCAAAGGGCAACTTCTGCGTTGGCGGCGACGTTCGGGTCCGGGGCGCAGGCGGCTACGACGACGAGAGCGGCTCGCCAAGGCTCCAGGTGACCCACCTTCACCGGCTCATCCGCGAGATCCCCAAGCCCGTCATCGCCATGGTGGACGGCTATGCCATCGGCGGCGGCCACGTCCTCCACGTGCTGTGCGACCTGACCATCGCCTCGGACCGGGCCCAGTTCGGCCAGATCGGCCCCAAGTTCGGCAGCTTTGACGCTGGTTTCGGCGCTATCTACCTGGCCCGAATCGTCGGAGAGAAGAAGGCCAGAGAGATCTGGTACCTGTGCAAGCGGTATACGGCTCAGGAAGCCCTGCACATGGGCCTGGTGAACAAGGTGGTCCCCGCAGAGCAACTGGAAGCCGAGGTCATGACCTGGGCAGGCGAGCTGCTCCAGCGCGGGCCAACGGCCCTGCGCTTCCTGAAGGCCGCCTTCAACGCCGACACCGACCACGTTTATGGCATCCAGAACCTGGCCCACGGCGCCACCGCCTTCTACTACGCCACTGAGGAGGGCAAAGAGGGCACCCAGGCTTTTCTTGAAAAGCGCTCCCCGGACTTCTCCCGCTTCCGCAAGACGCCATGGTAAAGAGGCGCTCCCCAAGAGGCCGCCGTGCTGTCCAGGGCCAGCGCCGCCGGGGACAGGCCCCTGGCCGGGCCACGGCCCCGCTCAAACTCAGAGCGGCACCTTCTGGCGAGGCCCGCCGCGACCTGGCCTTCTACCTCCGTGTCTGGACCCTGGCAACCCGTCCCGTGACCCTCACCGCCGCCGCCGTGCCGGTGCTGGTGGGCACGGCCCTGGCCGCCCGGGTCGCGCCGTTGGAGTGGCCCCTCTTCGTCCTGGCCTTTCTGGGCTCGGTGCTTATCCAGGTGGGCACCAACCTGACCGATGAGTACACGGACCACCGCGCGAGGGGCGGCCTGCCCAAGTACCCGGCGCCCCACAAGGTCATCGCCCGCGGGCTGCTCTCGCAGCGGGCAGTCTTGTGGGGTACCGTGACCAGCTTTGGCCTCAGCACGGCCATGGGGCTGTACATTGTTTCCCAGGTGGGCTGGCCCATCCTGGCCGTAGGGGTCCTGAGCAGCATGGCGGGCTACCTGCACAGCAGCGGCCCGTTCCCCCTGGGGCATCACCTCCTGGGCGAGATCACCGTGTTCCTCTTCATGGGGCCGCTCATTGTCATGTCCGCCTACTTCGTCCAGACCCAGCAGCTCACCTGGGAGGTCTTCTGGGCCTCGGTACCCGTAGCCTTCCTGGTGACAGCCATCCTCCAGTGCAACAATCTGCGAGATAGGGAAGACGACAGGGCCGAAGGCAAGCGTACCTTCGCCACCCTCTTGCCTGTCGCAGCGGGGCCCTGGCTGTACGCCTGGCTCGTTTTCCTCGCCTACGCGGTGCTGGTGGTGGACGCCATGGCGGGGGCGGTACCCTGGTACGCTCTGGCAGCCCTGGCCTCCATGCCTCTGGCCTTTCGGCAGGTGAGGCGACTGGCCCTTGCCCGGGCCAGGCCCCAGTTCAACCAGGCGCTGGAGGGCACCGCCAGGCTGCACATGATGGCAGGGCTGCTGTTGGCGGCAGGCATTGCGGCGGATGCCATACTCAAGAGACCAGGGTGACAACCCTTCCTGGCACTCCGCTCAAGGTGGCATTGAAGTCAGGTCCTAACCACCTTAATCCCTCTTCCCCATAGGGGAAGAGGGATTAAGTGAAGGTGAATATCTGGGCACGGCTTCGCCGTGCCCAGATATTCACAACTATCTCATTCCCCTTTTCCCAAAGGGAGAGGGGGACCACAGGGGAGAGGTCAGAACAGGCGTCAAACTATTTTGTCAGTGACCATAAGGGTACAGCCTGTTACCGCCCCGTGAACGGGGCGGTAACAGCGCCCCGAAAGCAAATAGAACCCGCCCCCAGCATCGGATTTGATAGATGGAGGTTATGAGTTATAATAGAAGGCACAGCCCGGAAGGCTTGTGACCATGTTTTGCGACCAACGGCCGCATCGGCAAGCGCGATAGTAGATAGGGGAAAGCTATGCGTGTCGGTGACTTTGAGATCAAGGAACCCGTCCCAGAACTGCGGAAGCCACACCTTATCGCTTGCCTTCGCCCCTGGGTGGATGCGGGCAGCGTCGGATCCCTCGCCCTGGCACGGTTGGAGCGCCACCTGGCCGCGCAGGATCTGGGTGCCTTGGCCACGCCAGGGAAGTTTTTTGACTTCACCCGCTATCGCCCCATGACCTACCAGGTAGAAGGCCAGCGGCGCCTGTCCATTCCCAACAGCAACCTGCGTTACGGGATTGGAGCGGCGGGCTCTGATTTCATCCTGTTCCACATGTTGGAGCCTCACATGTTCGCCGAGGAGTACATAGACTCCATTGTGGAGGTAATGCGGTTCTTCAAAATCCAACGCTACTGCCGTATCGGCGGTATGTACGATGCCGTCCCTCATACCAGGCCTCTCCTGGTCATGGCTACGGTGGATGGCGAACCGCTGAAGGGAGTAGGGGGAGCCATCGCTTCCAGGCCCGGGCCTTACCAGGGGCCTACTTCCATCATGAACCTGGCGGGGGATCGGGTAACGGCCATGGGCGCTGAAAACATGAGCTTGATGGTGCGCCTGCCCCAGTACGTACAACTGGAAGAGGACCGCTCCGGTGCAGCCCGCCTCCTGAGCGTCCTCTGCAACGTCTACAATTTCCCGCAGGACCTCGGGATCAGCCAGAGGGGCACCCGTCAGTACGAACGGGTGTCGGCAGAGGTGGAGCGCAACCCCGGCGTCCTGGCCCTGGTGCAGAAACTGGAGCAGGACTACGATGGCCGCCTGGAAACCATGGCCCAGGAGGACCCACCCCCACCAGCCCCTGCGCCTGCCTTGCCCCTGGCGCCTTCAGTGGAGGAGTTCCTGCGCGGTCTGGGCGGGAGCGCTCCCCAGAGTGAACCAGACGCCAACGAAGAGCCTTAGGACAGGGCATGGTTCCCTGCCCGTACTTATCTTTCGTCCATAAGGGCGGTCCATGGACCGCCCTCTCTGCTTTCCCAGTTGCTCTGTCCTCAGCCCAAGGCCGACGGCAAAGGAACGGAAGACAGCGCCTTTGTAGAGTAGCCTTTAGAACTCGTTCGAAAGAATCTTTGGAAACCCTCGCCTGATGGTCATTAACTCAATACTTGTGCTTGTGTGGTTCTAACTTCTCCCCCTTTTATCCCCCTCTCCGCAACGGAGAGGGGGATGTTCCTGTCGTGAGTATCTGAACACGGCTTTGCCGTGTTCAGATACTCACGTTTGGGATCTACCCCTTCCCCTGGGGGAGGGAGGATTAAGAAACTATCGCAAACTCGCTTGGCACCGCCCCCTTCAGGGGGTGGTATCATGCCTCAGCCTAAAGGCTGAGGTGCAGGAAGCCATTTTGAGATAGTTAACAGGGAGTTAGGTTATTTCGTTTACGACATAAGTCGGGGGTTGGATGAACTGAAAACCTGGCACTTTAGTGCCAGGGAAGGTACCACCATTACAAGGCAGACAGACCCCCTCTCTGCTTTCCCCGTAGCTCTGTCTTCAACCCAAGGCTGACGGCAAAGGGATGTCAGACAAGGCTTTGCAGAGGAACAGCCTTCACGGGGCAAGCCCGAAGGACTTGGCGGCCAGGCCCACAATATGCTCCCCGATAGCCAGAGAGGATGTGGCGGCGGGCGAGGGGGCGTTCTGGACGTGTATGGCGTTCCTGGTTTCAATGATGCTGAAGTCGTCCAGCAGGAAGCCTTTGCGGTCCACGGCCTGGGCGCGCACACCCGCACCAGCGGCCACCAGGTCTTCCCCTCGTATCTCTGGCAGCAGCCTCTGAAGGGCCTTGGTGAAGGCCTTTTTGCTCATGGAGCGGTACACCTCCCCCATACCCGTCCTCCAGTACTTTCGCGCCATATGCCAGAATCCGGGCCAGGCCAAGGTGCCAGCCAGGTCGCCCAGGTTGACCGTCGTCTTGGTGTAGCCCTCCCGGGCAAGGGCCAGCACGGCATTGGGGCCAGCCTCCACATCACCCCCGATCCTGCGCGTGAAGTGGACGCCCAGGAAAGGGAACAAGGGGTTGGGCACAGGGTAGATGAGGCCCTTGACCAGGCCGTGCCGCGCCGGGGCGATGGTGTAGTACTCGCCACGGAAGGGGATAATTCGTACGTCGGACTTTAGCCCCATCATGCGGACGATGACGTCGGCGTGGAGGCCCGCGCAGTTGATAAGGTGCCTGGCCTCAAAGTCCCCCTGGCTGGTCTCAAGGGCCACACCCTCGGGAGAGGCGTGTATCCTGTTCACCCTGGCGCTGGTGAAGAGGTCTGCGCCATTCTCCTGCATCTGACTGGCATAGGCCAGGCTGACCTGCTTATAGTCAAGGATGCCTGTCGCAGGGCAGTACAGCGCCTTGACGCCGTAGGCGTGGGGCTCTATCTCCTTCAGGCGCTCCGGGCCGATCACCTGCAGCCCCTCCACACCATTAGCCGTTCCGCGCTCGTACAGGGTCTGGAGGGCCGGCAACTCCGCCTCGCTGGTAGCCACCACCACCTTGCCGATCAAGTCGTAGTTGATGCTGTGCTGGTCACAGAAGCCCCGTAGCTCTCTGCCGCCCCGCACGCAAAGGGCGGCCTTGTAGGAGCCAGGACGGTAGTACAGGCCGGAGTGGATGACGCCGCTGTTGCGCCCCGTCTGGTGAGCGGCGAGGTCTCGCTCCTTTTCCAGCACGACCACCCGGCGCCTGGGGAATGCCTGGGTGAGCTTCATAGCGGTGACCAGGCCCAGGATACCGCCGCCAATGATAGCCACGTCATACCTCTTGCTGGACGTCATCTCGCTTCCCTTTACGGCAGGGTCTTTCTGTGCCTTGGCCGGTTCACCGCACCCTGAAGGGGGCGGCATATGTGGACAATGGGATGCCACAGCCTTATGTTCATTGACCGAACACTTTTCCAGTGGGGTTCCAACAACTCTTCCCCCCTTCCCGTGCGGGAAGAGCTTGTCCTTGAGTCCCCATGGAATCGGGACGAAGGAGGGAGCCAGAAGGGGTTAGGTTATTCAGTCAATAACCTTTGGGCTGTGGTACTGGGTACTGCTTCCACGGGCGCTCGGAAAACCGAAAGACCTTGCCTTTCCTGAGACAGTGGCGCAAGTTGCAATGGCAAGACGCCCCGGAGCCCCAGGACAGCGTGATTGTAGCCCACCCTTGGGAAGGCCACAAGAGCACGCTGTTGCACGTTCCGATTGCCTATCAGTTGTCGTACCAGCCCCTGGCACTTTAGTGCAGGGGCTGGTTTCACTTAACCCCCGACTTCAGTCGGGGGATATGGGTACCACCCACACGCAATCGGAACCCGGCCGTACTCACACCCAACTTGTGGGAATCGCTGGGGCCTTCCCACCGCCGCCCCCTGGCCACCAACTGTTGAAGCTATCCCCAAAAGCCTCGTGGCACCATTCCCTGACGGTCTTGAACTATTTGACCTAACCCCCTTATTCCCTCCTACGTCTTTCCAAAGAAAGACTCAAGGACAGGCTCTTCCTGATGCGGGAAGGAGAAGAAAAAGTAGAGGGGAAAGGTCAGAGTAGGCGACAAACTATTTCGTTCATGACCATAAGGGGGCGGCAAGATTCCCCAGCCCCTTGGCTGAAGGGCTGGGGCAAAGAAAAGCATTCTGAGATAGTTTTTCAATAGTTGCCTGGTTTGTTGGCGTGAGCTTCACCCCTATTGGTGAAAGGTGAAGGATAATGGCGTTGCGCACGGCTTGCAAAACGGACGCTTATTGCGTAGTGTTAACGCAGGAGTTTTGCTACAAGTGCAATGCCTCCGAGATTGCTTCAATGGCTCTTGAGACCGCTGAGTGGTGCAACTATCAGGTACCTTTTCGCAGCAACGCCTCACTCTATCCAGGAATGTTCCTCTTCACCCCAGTCCAAAAGCTGGGGCGTCACGCCGCCTCCTTCAAGGGTATCCTCAAAAAGACTCTTGGGAGCTATAACTTGCTCACGAGAATGAACGAACGCACTGACATCCGAAGGCTCATGCGCCCCCACCTGGTAGAGGCGGAGCCATACGCCGCGATTGACCCACCGGAGGTCTTGGCCAGAATGGCGGGCATCCCAGAAGAGCAGATCATCAAACTGGATGGCAATGAGAACCTGTATGGCGCCTCGCCCGGGGTGCAGCAGGCTCTTGCCTCTTGCCGCACCTATCACATCTACCCGGACCCCCAGCAGCGCAGGGTACGGCACGCCCTGGCGGAGTACGCTGGCACCACGCCGGATAGGGTCGTGGCAGGTGCGGGCAGCGACGAGCTCATAGACCTGCTGTTGCGCCTTTTCGTGGGGCCTGGCGACAGGGTCATCCAATCTGTACCCACCTTTGCCATGTACGCCACCTTCACCCACCTGGTAGGCGGGACTATGGTGTCTGTTCCCAGAGACGAGACCTTTGACCTTGACCTGGAAGCGATCGGCCGGGAGGCAAGGCAAGGGGCCAAGGTGCTGTTCCTCACGTCGCCCAACAACCCAACGGGCAACCTGGTGAGCCAGGAAACGGTGCAAGAGTCACTGAAAATGGGGTTGGTGGTTGTGGTGGACGAGGCCTACTACGAGTTCGCGGGCAGCACGGTTGCCAGCCTTGTGCCAGAGCACAACAACCTGGTTGTGCTACGATCCTTCAGCAAGTGGGCAGGCCTGGCTGGCCTGCGCATCGGCTACGGCCTCATGGACCCGGCGGTGGCGGAACGGCTCTTGGTGATCAAACCACCGTACAATATCACGGTGGCTTCGGAGATCGCGCTGCTCGCCTCTCTTCAGGACAGAGAACTGCTCCTGTCCAGGGTGAAGAGTCTGGTGGAGGAGCGGGACCGCCTCTTTGTAGAGCTGGGGCGGTTTCCCCAGCTCACACCGGTTCCGTCCAGCGCCAACTTCATCCTGTGCCGCCTGCGCCAGGGGAAGGGCCGTTCCCTCTACGGGGAGCTAGCGCGGCGGGGAATCTTCGTCCGCTATTACGACACACCCCTTTTGCGAGATTACATTCGGGTCAGCGTGGGCCTTGCACACCACAACAGGGCCCTGGTAAGCGCACTACAAGCCATTCTGGGAGAAGGAGAGACTGCACATGACTGAAGAACAGCCAAAGGAGAGACTGGACATGACCGAAGAACAGCCCGTGGTAGCCCGTCGCCGCCGGCGGCGGCGGCAAGCCCCGTCGGAAACAGTGACCCTGGCCCAGCGGGCCAGGGACCTCGGGATGACCACCGCCTCGCTGCGGCGCTACGTCAACCTGGGGTTAGTCCAGGGCCAGACCTCCCGCGTCGGCAACAGGATCCACGTATCCAGCGACCTGGTAGTGACATCGCCCCGGGTACGGCGGCGGCTCGCAACACCCGTGCCGGCGGGGCAGCCTTCTGCGCCGCTGGGCCGCTCGGCCCTGGTCACCAGAGAGACGGCGGAGACCAATGTGACGGTGGAGGTGAACCTGGACGGCCAGGGGCATTACCAGGTTCAAAGTGGCGATGCCATGCTGGACCACCTGCTGGCCCAGATTGCCCGGCACGGCTTGCTAGACCTGCGGGTGAGCGCCCAGGGGGATGGCTTGCCAGACAACCACCACCTGGCGGAAGACGTGGCCATCGTCCTGGGGCGGGCGCTACGCCAGGCCATAGGGGAGGGTAGGGGGATACGGAGGATGGGCAGCGCCATTGTCCCTCTGGATGAGGCCCTGGTGCAGGTGGCCGTAGACGTGGGTGGCAGGGGGTACGCCGTGGTGGATGCCAAGCTGGACGGCGCCCGCGTTGGGAGCCTGGGGGGCGAGATGGTGGCCCACTTCCTTGAACGGTTCGCCCTTGAGGGGGGCATCAACCTCCACGTGCAGGTGCTTCGCGGCAGCGACCCGCACCATAAGGCGGAAGCCATCTTCAAAGCCGTGGCTCGCGCCCTGCGGGCCGCTGTGGAGCAAGACCCGCGGGCCGCAGGGGCAGTACCCAGCACCAAAGGGACGGTTTCTGCCTAGTGTCCTGTCCGCCCAAAAACCATCTCAAAATGGCTTTTTGACCCCAGCCTGAAGAGCCTGCCCTGAGCGCAGCCGAAGGGCTGGGGCATGATGCCGCCCCCTTATGGTCATTAACTAGAAACCTGCCAGTTGGGTTCCGACCTAACCCCCTCTGGCTCCCCCTTTCGTTCTTCCAAAGAAGGACTCAAGGACAGGCTC
>JACQUH010000079.1 GCA_016210375.1 Chloroflexota bacterium | reverse complement strand
GTAGTCCACCGTGAGGGGGAAGAAGTCTATGCCCTCGCGGGGCTGTGTGGTGCAGACGGTGACCAGGACTATGGTATCGCCGTACTTGACCAGGGTGGCCCCGGAAGCCTGCTCGGCGAAACGCCCGACTTCAATGGTAAGGGTACGCCCTCCGATCTCACGGGAAAAGGTCTGAGTCATGAACAGGGTCTCCTACTCTTCCGAGCGGCATGTCATCAAGGAAAAGAGAAAGCACCCCACGGGGGGTTGGGGTGCTAGCGGCGCAGGCCCAGCCGGGAAATGAGGGTCCGGTAACGGCCCACATCCTCGCGACTCAGGTACGCCAGCTTCCGTCTCCGATCACCCACGAGCTGCAAGAGGCCCCGGCGGCACTGGAAGTCCTTGTGATGGGACCTCATATGCTCGGTGAGCTGGTTGATGCGCTCAGTCAGGAGGGCTACCTGGACCTCGGTGGAGCCTGTGTCCTGCTCGTTGGCCCCGAAGCTCTGGACGACGTTCTGCTTTCGCTCTTTGGTTAACATGCCGCTCTGCGGTTCTCTCCGCTCTTATGCATTCTTTTTGTTCCCTGGAATATACCATACATTGCTTCGGGGAGGCAACTATCGCCAGGGGGCATAGAGCAAAGAGCATAGAGCAGAGTGTCTGGGCATTGCTACGAAAATGGCATCGCAACCGACTGAGAGACCTCTCCTGGATTGCCTGCCCTTGCGTGGACCTGTACCACAGCCTGCCAGGAGAGGTTCCTCGCTGCGCTCGGAACGACAGCAACCGCTCATTGCTGGGTCAGCCATTTTCATGCCTCCTGGTGTGTCCACATGCCGAGATATGAGCGATCCTGTAGTACACTGGCGGCGATAGCGCAGGTCTTGCAGGGTGATGGTCTGAGGACACGCCATGAACCAGGAACCGAAAAACAACGTGGTGGGCGAAGGCAGGCACAACGCCGTGTTGTTCTACGGCGGCGGTGTTGTGGCGGTGATCCTGGCCGTTGGGCTTGTGGCCGTGGCGCTGGTACTGGCCATGGGGAACGCGGGAGCTCCGCCTCAGCCAACCACGCCGACGCCCACGCTGACGAAGACGCCCACCGCCACGCCTACTGGCAAGATCGCGTTTGGGTCTGGTCGCTATGGGAACCGGGAAATTTACGTGATGGGGGCAGACGGCAGCGGGCAGACGCGCCTCACCAACAACACGGCGGATGACTGGTGGCCGAGCTGGGGGCCGTGACGGGGCTGGATGATTTCACAACCGTGCTACAATGAACCAACCCGTTGTTGTTGGCCATCTGAGCTGGGATCCGTGGAACGAAGACCATATCGCCAGGCACGATGTCACGCGGGAAGAGGTTGAGCAGGTGTGCCGTGGCCGGTACATCGTGAGAGAAGGGCATAAGGGGCGCATCGTGCTGGTCGGCCCCACGGAACGAGCCAGGGTCCTGGCGGTTGTGCTGGAACCTAGAGGCAAGGGGAGTTTCTATCCAATGACCGCATACACAGCAAGCAGGCGAATGCGCATTACGTATGTTGAAGAAACCAGGAGAGGTGCGCCGTGACAGTCGCAAAACACAAAGGGTTCAAACCCAAAGAACCCATCCCAGATTTCAAAAGCCGCGAGGAAGAGGCTGAGTTCTGGGACACTCATGACCTGGCAGACTATTGGAACGAGATGAAGCCGGTGCAGGTGACGGTAGCCGAAGGCCCGCTGTCTGTGCTGCAGGTGCAGTTTGACAATGAGACCGCCGCGGAGCTCTTCCGGCTGGCGGAGGCAAAAGGGGTGCTGGCAACGGCCATGGTGCATGAGTGGGTGCTGGAGCGGCTGCGGCTGGAACAGGCCAAGAAGTAGCGGAGGCCTGAAGCTGGCGTTTGCTTTGCCCAACCCTTTGAACTGCCAGCGGCGCAACCCTTTTCATGCCCTCATCAACAACCGCTGAGGCCCGCAATGTATGCACTGATCCTGGCAGGCGGGAAGGGCGAGCGCCTGAAACCGCTTACCGATTCCGTCCCCAAACCTATGGTGGAGGTTAAGGGGAAGCCCATCCTCTGGCACCAGGTGAACGCCTTGAAGAAGGCCGGAATCGCGGACGTGGTCTTTCTGGGCGGCTACCGGTGGGAGAGTATCCGCGACTTCTTCGGCGATGGGTCCTCTCTGGGAGTGCGGGCCTCGTATTCGGTGGAGGAGTCGCCCCTGGGCCGGGGCGGGGCCATCAAGAAGGGCCTGGCCCTGGTGCCATCCACGGAGCGCACGGTGCTGGCCATGAACGGCGATATCCTCACCTCCCAGGAGATCGCTCCCATGATAGAGCAGCACCGCAGGACCGCCGCCACCGCGACGGACATGCTGGTGCCCTACCCTAGCGCCTACGGCGTGGTAGAAGTGGACGCCGGGGGCAGAATCACGGCCTTCAAGGAGAAGGGTGAGCTGCCCCTGTGGATCAACGCCGGCATTTACGTGCTGGAGGCGAGCATCGCTCCGGAGTTGCCGGACGTGGGCGACCACGAGACCTCCACCTTTCCAGCCCTGGCCCGGCAGGGGCGGCTGTATGCCTTCCTGTCCCGGGCATTCTGGCGTGCCGTGGACACGCACAAGGACCTGCGAGAGGCCGAGGAGGCGCTGACTAGAAATGCGGATGAGTTGCGACGATAGGGGATTGGATTAGGGTAAAGTCCCGTTTTAGCCACCGATTTAGCTTTGGAGTAGCTTGAGTAAACTCTTCACCTGTTCTGCGACCGAGAGACGCCGATGATTATAGCGCCAGACATACTCTGCCAGGTAG
>JACQUH010000078.1 GCA_016210375.1 Chloroflexota bacterium | reverse complement strand
GTAGATGGGCAGGAGGTGCCGGTGGCCGATGTTCCAGCCGCTGACCGAGATGAGGGTGAAGTAGACCAGGACCGGCCCGAGGAGAAAAGCGGTGCGCAGAGGATCCTCCCGCCACCGCCGCCCCTGCACCCCCAGCCCCACGCCGATCAGGACGAGCAAGGCGGCCGGGGTCTTGATGAGAAAGGTCGCCAGGAAGTAGTACCACCAGCCGCCCTCCCGGATCTTTCCCATCAGGAAGGCGGGGAATTCTCCCGATTTCCTCAAGAGGAGGGAGAACCCGTAGAGGTACGCCTCGGGGAGTAGTCGCGCCTCCCCGGCCCAGAGGAACGCTTTCCCCAGGAACGGCTGAACGGGGAGGACGTGCGCCAGGGCCCGCGGGGAGGCCACTCCCCCAACGACGAACGCCTCATACCGGAACCGATAGGCGGCCCACATCAGGCCATACGCCACCAGACCGGTGCCGACGAGCACCACCAGGAAGGTGCCCAGCTTCCGCACCCGGCCTGACACCTGTCGCGGCGGGTGGCCGGGGAGCCGGAGGAGGAGGGGCTGGGGGGCAAGGCTGGCCGCGACCGCCAGCAGGAGCAGGATGAGGAGGAGGGTGTACAGCGTGAACTTCGTCAGCAAGGACAGCCCCAGGGCGACCCCGGGCAGGAGGAATCCGGTGAGCGAGATCTCGTGTGTCAGCCGGTACAGCCCGTAGACCGCCACAAACATCAGGCAGGTCACCGCCAGATCGGTCGTCACCAGCCCGGCGTGGCCGAGGAGGTTCGGATCGAAGGTGAAGAGGAACAGGGCAAAGAGGGCGGCCGCTTTTCCGAAGAGCTGCTTCGTCCACAGATAGACGCAGCAGCCCAGGAGGAGTGCCAGGGGCAGGACCGCCAGCCTACCCAAGAGCAGGAGCCGATCCCCATCATTGCTCTCGTAGAGGAACCGCCAGCCGAACAGCCGCCCATCGTTATCGGGATGCGGAGGCGGCGGCACCTTCACGTCCATGAAAAGGAGAGGCAGCGCGGCGAGTTGCTTCACGAAGGGCAGGTTCTCCGGAAGCAGCCAGTAGTCGCCGGCGGTCACTTCCACGTAGCCGGAGGCGAGATTGGCCGGCTCATCGAACGTGGCGGACTTCTGGGTCGCAGCCAGGATCACCTGGAAGGAGAAGACCAGGCAGAATAGGAGAAGGACCGCCCAGTCGGGCAGTCGGGACATCCGCCGTCCCTTTCGGCGTTCCTCCATCACGCCTCGGCTCGTGGCGTCCGCCGGTCGCTTGCCGGGCCCCCCGAGCCGCGTGGGGCTAAACCCCGGCGGCGGAGAGGGGCTACTGGACATATCCCAGAGAGCGGAGCTTCTTCTGGGTTTCCGGATCCGTGGACCAGAGGATCGGCCTGCCCAGCTTCAGCGCATCCTGCTTGCGGATGGCCTCGAGCCGTTTCTTAAGGTCGGCGGAACTAGCGAAGAATTTCTCGCCCAGATTGGCCCCCTGGGGCATCAGGTTCCTTTCCTCGGCAAAGTCCCCGCGCAGATCATAGACTTCATACCCCTTGGCGCCCTGAATCATTTTCATGCCATGGCGAATGACGGCGTATTGCGACCCCACGGCGAACGCCTCGACGAAGATCTCTCGCGCCTTGCCGGCAGCGAAGAGATTCTCGCCTCTGAAGCGCTGGGGGACTCTGAGGGCGAGAGTGTCCAGAATGGTGGGGAGTAGGTCCACCTGGGCCACCGGAGTCCGAATCTCCTTTTCCTCCGATCGTTTCCCCGGGGGACGAATGATGAGGGGGACGTGAATCAGCCCATTGTAGAGGAATGCGGCATGGGCAAAGTAATAGTTGTGGTCCCCCATGCCCTCGCCGTGGTCCGCGGTGAAGATCACGAGGGAATTCTCCAGGAGGCCCAGGTCTTGAATCCTCTTGATCAGCTCCCCCAGGGCAGCATCGAAAAACCGGATCTCCCCATCATATTGTGCAATGTAGTATTCCGGGTCCCGGCGGTCGCCCAGCACCTGGTAATCAGGAATCCCTCCCGTGTCCCTCCGGAAGCGATTCACCGGAAGAGTTTTTCTCTTGCCGGTCGGGGGCTCGACAAACATGGTGTTGTACGGCGCAGGGGGAGTGTACGGTCCGTGGGGATCGTTGTAGTGCACCCAGAGGAAGAACTTCTCCCGGGCCATCCTCTCGAGCCAGGCAATCGCCGCCTGGGTCGTCTTGGGCGCGATCCGCTCCACGCCCAGGGAGGCCTGGTCCTCCATCCGATCATCGTACTCGTCAAATCCCTGCTCGAAGCCCGAGCCGCGCCGCAAGGTGAAGTTGCCGACCATGGCCCCCGTGCGATACCCTCTTGCCTTCAGGATCTCGGCCAGAGTCACAGCTCCGGAGGGTAACACGTAATGATTCCGCAGAACCTTGGTCTCATGAGGATAATGGGAGGTCATGAGACTGCTCAACGAGGGGCTGGTCTCGGGCGCGTGGGAAAAGGCATAGCGAAACAGCGTGCTCTCCTTGGCAAACCGATCCACGTTGGGGCTGGTATTCCGGGCGTACCCGTACACGCCGAGATGATCCGCTCGCAGCGTATCCACGGTGATCAGAATCACATTGGTCCCTTGTCCTGCATCGGAGGTAGCGACGAGAGACCAGAACGGCATACCGACCACAAGAGTCAGAATCAGCGGGAAGACGAACCGGCTCCGATGTTCAGGCGTTCCCATTTGCCCCCCGCTACTCGTCCGAGGACGCCCCGGCTCGGCGCTAGTGTACTGTCTCAGAGATGCCTTTACGGGAAATCCGTTCGGGCTGAGCCCTTCGACTCGGCTCAGGACATGCTTGTCGAAGCCCGGATTCCGCACCCTTCGACGGGCCTGTCCTGAGCGACCGTTCGCCCTTCGACAGGCTCAGGACGAACGGAGCCGAAGGGCTCAGGGTGAACGTAATTGCAAGGGAACTTGACAGACAGCACGCTAGACCTCGATGCGGAAGACCCACGACAGTGTATAGCCGGATGCGAGCGACAGCACGAGGAACACGACGAACCAGTGGACCTGCCAACCGAGCACGCCGATGGATCGCGGCGGATACCGCACCTCGATCGCCTCGACCGGCGCACCGGAGGGCAGCACGGGCTCTCCCTGCGCGAACCCCATCGCCAGGAGCTGGGCCCCCCGCCTTGACGGGGTGACCCTCGCCAGGCGGTCCCCAACCCGCACCTCTTTCTGGAACTCCCGATCAGCCAGCTTGACCGTGAGCTGGAACCTTCCCTCCTGCGTGGCCTTCAACCGCCAGTCCACTTCCCGCTCCTCCTCCATCCGCAAGGCGGGGGTCTCGATGGCCATTCCCTGTGGAGCATCGAGCTGCACGGTCACGTCGCTCCACGGGACCTGCTCGGGCACTTTCACCGCAACAATGGCCGACTCCCCAGGGCGCAAGGGACGATACCCGAAGTAGAGGTTCAGTTGCAGCAGCAAAATCAGCAGCGGGACGACCAACACGGTGAAGGGCACCAGGGCATATCTCATGTACACGAGCGAGGCCATGCAGACCTGCTTCTGGGCCCGCATAATCAGCACAGGATCATCCTTGAACAGCCGGATCTCCAGGAGATGGGCTTTGATCTTTTCCTTGGCGGCCCGGATCCCTCTCTGGTTGGAGGCGTAGCGGAAGATGACGACCATGAGGACCCCCGCGCCAAGCGACACGGCTGCCAATCCGATCACCGGGGGACCGGAGCCGAAGGGAAAAAGGAATACGTCGAAGATGGCATTCAGGCTCGTCTGATACACCCCCACCGCTGCTCCCTATGAGATGCAACTGACTCTAGCGCTGAATTTCGCAATTACGGTCACGTACGTGAGGCCGTTCGCCCTGGCCAAATCCCCCCTGCCTGCCGCGCTTCACTTGGCGCAGGCAGGCCTCGCCCCCCGTTGACAAAGGGGGGGACGGGGGGATTTGCTTGCACGCGACGTCAGCGTCGAACCTTCTGTGAACGGCATTGGAGCTAGGAGATGTAGCCGAGCCCCTGGAGCTTTTTCACGGCGCTCTCCTCGAACTCTGCTTCGTCGAGTCGGGCGATCTCTTTCTCCAGGACATGCGCCACGAATTCCTCCACCGAGGCATACCCGGCAGCCGCGGCACAATTCTCCGCCTTCTTCAACAGCTCTTTCTCGACGCGGACTTTAGATCCGAACACCTCATCTCCCTCCTGTGGCAACCAAGCGTTCCGTCATCACCCCTGGGTGACCCGGCAAGATGCAATGGACGGCAAGTGGCTTGCCGCGCCCTTCCTCCTATTCCCGCCATTCCCGGCACCTCGCCCCGGCGCATCTCCGGAGGGCGTTCAGCCGATCGGACAACCGCTGGATGAGAGCCGGGTCCGCTTGGTCGTGGAGGCTCTCCAACTGGAAGGGGTCCGTGCGCAGATCATACAACTCGCGCTCGCCGGTCTGGTACTCCACGAAGAGATAGTCCCGCGTGCGCAGGGCGTGGTAGGGGGGGATCTGCAGCGAGCCGCCCTCCCAGTTCTCGATAAGGAAATCCTGTCGCCACGCCTCCGGCAGCGGCGGGTTGCTGCCCAGCAGGGGGACCAGCGACCGGCCGTCCCTGGACCTAGTCGCCGCCATCCCCGCCAGCTCGGCGATCGTGGGCGCCAGGTCAATGTTCAGCGCCAGGTGGCCCCGGATCCCCGGCTCGGCCACCCCCGGGCCACACACGATCAAGGGCACCCGAATCGACTCCTCGTAAGGGGTCAGTTTCTCGTTGCCGATGCGATGCGCCCCCAGGTGGAGGCCATTATCCGAGGTAAACAGATTCACCGTCTGATCCAGCTTTCCTCCCTCTTCCAGCGCCCGGACGAGTCGTTCGACGGCCTCATCC
>JACQUH010000077.1 GCA_016210375.1 Chloroflexota bacterium | reverse complement strand
TGGCGCGAGCGAGGGCGACGTGGCCAAGAGGTTAAGGCGGGGCTCTGCAAAAGCCCTAGTCGGCGGTTCGAATCCGCCCGTCGCCTCCACCAGGCAAAGCTCCCTCTCCGATTGAACGAGGCCGAGGTGGTGGAATTGGCAGACACGCGGTCTTGAGGGGGCCGTGAGCTTAGGCTCGTAGGAGTTCAAGTCTCCTCCTCGGCACTTCACTCCGCTCCTGAGGGCGATCACGACCTGTCTCCTCACCGCCGGAAGGAGGCGGTAGTATGATGGCGCCTTCTTGAGGAGGGAGGCGTCAGGCTAGTCATTGAAAGAGCCTTTCGTTGCTTCGGGCGACGTAGCCAAGAGGTCTAAGGCGGGGGTCTGCAAAACCCCTATTCGGCGGTTCGAATCCGCCCGTCGCCTCCACAATTCGCCACAAAGCAAGGCCCCTGTGACTCCCCTGGGGCCTCTTGTTTTTCTGCTTGCCGACGAGGGTCCCCCGTTTCTTGAACATGCACGTGAATTGCTCCACCACAAAGTCATGCTATACTTCTGCTGTGCTGACGCGCGGGCTGCTTGCCGATTCCGTAGGGAAGAGCAGTTCTGCCTCCTCGCTGCAAGTCCAGGCGTTCTACTCATGAGCTTCCCAAACCGCTGCTAAACGAACCCGGCGGGAGGCGTACGACCCATCTTTGCGTGGTCCCGCGTGAGTCTAAAGGGGAGGAATGACATGGCCGTCTTGTCTGTGGACGTAGCAGAGCGCACCCCCTACGCCGCGGGCATGGCCTTCGGCTCCACTGGTCCTTATGAGGTGCTGCAAGGGGCCCTTCGCTTTGGCTTTGACCCCCAACATCCCGCCAATACCGCCATAACGGATATTGGCCTGGCCGAGAGGAACGGCCAGGGCCAGGTGGAGTGCACCGCGGACTTTCGCATCTTCCGCCCGGTGGACTCCAGCAAGGGCCGACGCCGGCTTCTGGTTGACGTGGTTCACCGGGGTAATAGCGTCGCCTTTGGCTTCTTTAATGGCTCCGTCCCGGCGACGGGCAGGGGCCTTCCAGACCCCGGCAGTGGCTTCCTCATGCGCCATGGCTTCACTGTGTTGCAGTGCGGCTGGCAGTTTGATGTGGCTCCAACCCAGGGGCTGCGTCTCCAGTCGCCCTTTGCCCAGGGCCCCAGCGGCCCCCCTACGGGCAAGATCGTCTTCACGTTCCAGCCCAATACCCGAGAGCGCGTGCAGGAGGTCTTCCCTGGCATCTACCAGCGGTCGCTGCCGAATAATCTGGACAGTGGCGAGGCGGTCCTCACCGTTCGCGACTACGAAGACGATCCACCTCAGGTGGTCCCTCGGGGGCAGTGGCGTTTTGCCAGGGAGGCCGATGGCCGGGTGGCGCCCGATGCATCCTACCTCTACATGGAGTCTTGCTTTTTGCCAGGCAAGGTCTATCAGGTTACCTATCCCACCACAGGCTCCCGCGTATCAGGCCTGGGCCTCATCGCCACACGGGATGCGGCGGCCTTTCTCCGCCATGGCGGCGCGGCCCAAGGTAACCCGTGCGCCGGGGAGTTAGACTACGCGTACACCTTCGGGGTGTCCCTGACAGGCCGCTTCCTGCGTCTCTTCCTCTACCTGGGCCTGAACGTTGACGAGCAGGGCAGGCAGGTCTTTGACGGCATCCACTCCCATATAGCAGGAGGCCGCCGGGCCGAGTTCAACAAACGCTTCCCTCAGCTCTCCAGCCTGGCGAAGCGCACCGTGAGCTATTTCTTCCCCTACACCGATACCGAGCAGCAGGACCCCCTCTCCGACAAGCGGGATGGCCTGCTGAACAGGCAGCGGGCCAAAGGCGGGCTGCCCAGGGTCTTCTTCACCAACACCGCTGCTGAATACTATGGGAGCCTCGGCTCCCTCGTTCACACAAACGTGGAGGGCACCATTGATGCGCCTCCTTCTGAGACCGTCCGCGTCTACCAGTTCTCAGGCACCCAGCACGGCGCCGGCTCCCTGCCTTTTTCCAGCGCCGCCGCCGATGGCGTGAAGCTCCAGCAGCCAATGAACATTGTGGACTATCGGCCTCTAGTGCGCGCTGCCCTGCTGAACCTGGACGCCTGGGCCAGCCAGGGAGTGGAGCCGCCTGCCAGCAGGCATCCCCGCATTTCCGACGGTACCCTGGTGAGGCCAGAGGCGGTAGCTCCGGTCTTCAACCGCATACCTGGCGTGGCCTTTCCCAAGCATCTTCATGCCCTTACGCCGCAGGAGTATCAGGCGGGCCTTGACCCGGCCAGGATATACTACACCGATGGCGGCCAACCCCTGGCGGTGGGCGTGGCATTCAGCAATCTGGTGCCCGTGGTGGACCAGGACGGCAACGAGCAAGGCGGCATTCGCCTGCCGGACGTATCGGTGCCCGTGGCCTCCAACACCGGCTGGAATGTGCGCCACAAGGACATCGGCGGCGGCGACCAGATGATCGGCCTTACGGGGGCGTCCGTTCCCTTCCCCGCAACGCGAGCCCAGCGGCAGGCCACAGGAGACCCTCGGAGGTCCATAGAGGAGCGGTACGCCACCCGGGAGGAATACCTGGCCCTGGTCCGTAAGGCTGCCCAGGCGCTGGTAGACCAGCGTTACATGCTGGCCGAGGACATTGAGCGGACCGTGGAGCAGGCTGCCCAGCGCTACGACCTGCTGATGGGCGGAGCCGTGGGTGTTACTGCACCAGGGGGTGTTGCCTAGCTAGCGAGCAGGGGCACGATGTATCCTGCCCCTGCGGGGCTGCCGACTGCCAGCACCCCTGCCCTGGCCTGCTTGCCGATCTGTAGGCTTTGCTCTTTGGAAGGCAGGCGTCTGAGTGCGTGGACATAACCGGGGAGTCTAGCGGGGCCTTTCGTGCTTGCGGTAAGCCTGTGACGTTTACTGAAACAGGCGGTCTAATTGCCCTCCTCCCGGTATTTCCCCCGTTGGCCTAGCACTACCCCCAGATTGCCCCAGGCAACAGCATTCAATGGGTTGAGCGCCATGGACTTGCGGAGGGCTTCTTCAGCCTCCGGATACTTCTCCTGTCTGCCCAGCACCAGTCCCAGGTTGCTCCAGGCAAGTGGCTTCACCGGGTCAACGGCTACGGCCCTGCGCAAGGCCTCCTCCGCCTCGGCGTCCTTTGTCTGGCGCAATAGAGCCGCCCCCAGGTTGCCCCAGGCTGCCCCATCTTGTGGGTTGAGGGCCACGGCCCTGCGCAAGGCCTCCTCTGCCTCGGCGTCCCTTGTCTGGCGCAATAGAGCCGCCCCCAGGTTGCCCCAGGCTGCCCCATCTTGTGGGTTGAGGGCCACGGCCTTGCGCAAGGCTTCCTCTGCCTCGGCGTCCTTTGTCTGGCGCAACAAAGCCGCCCCCAGGTTGCCCCAGGCCGCTTCATCTTGTAGATTGAGGGCCACGGTCCTGCGCAAGGCCTCCTCCGCCTCGGCGAACTTGCCTTGGCCAAATAGCGCGGCTCCCAAGTTGTGCCAGGAAGCTGCTATTTGAGGGTTGAGAACTACGGCCTGACCTAGCACTTCTTCTGCCTCTGAGAGTCTGCCCTGGCTCACCAGGGCCGCCCCCAGGTTGGACCAGATGGCGGCATCCTGGGGGTCAAGGGCCACGGCCCTGTGTAGGGCTTCCTCCGCTTGGGCGTCCTTGTCCTGCTTCAACCGGACCGTTGCCAAGATGCGCCAGACAGCGGGATTTTGCGGGTCGAGGGCCAGAGCTCGCTCCAGGGCCTCCTCTGCTTCGGGGACTCTGCCCTGACGCAATAGTGCGATCCCCAGATTGTTCCAAATGGTGGCATCTTTGGGTTCAAGGGCCACGGCCTTGCGCAGGGCTTCCTCTGCCTGAACGTCCTTGTTCTGCTTCAACAGGGCCGCTGCCAAGATGCGCCAGACAGCGGGGTTCTCATGATTGAGAGCCACGGCCCTGTACATCGCCTCTTCCGCCTCAAGATATCTAGCCTCCTGAAGGAAGCTGAGGCCTGATTCCACAATGCTATTCGCTTCCATGATTCTCCCTTGTAGCTTGAGGCCCTTGGTAGTTCATCACCGCATAATTGTGGCAGCTTTGACTATTGGCTACTTGGTCTGCGACTTTCCACCCCCCATGCCCACCGTTGCGCAATGCGGAATTCGTAGCCTCGCCCCCAACGATGCCTTTGTGCTAGTACCACGCCGCCCCGACACTCTTGTTCTCGGGTTAACCACGGCACACGTAGCCGAGTCGCATTGATTCTAACCTTGTAACACCAGGAAGCCCGCCCTTGATAACTTCAAAGCCCCTCCTCGGACCGCGCCTCTCCCCGGAGAGACCTCTCCAGACCAGCAAGTGCAACCATTGCCTTAAGTAAGAGTTGTGGCTAGTTTAGCAGATACGCCCAGCTATTGTTGACAAGCAGACTCCCAGTAGCCTACACTTAGTTACTCACAGGGTGGCGTGGTGGAATACTGTCATTTTCTGGTCTCATTGCGGCGCTTTTCGTCAATGGAGGTCTATCATGGCAGGTAAACTTCTCCACAGCTTCAGGGTTCGTTACTGGCTGAGCGCCTTGGCGTCGGTAGCACTACTGATCGCAATGGCGTGTGGTACTGCGGCGGAGCCGACACCGACGCCGGCGCCAACCAAACCTGCGGGTATTACTGTCACCCCCACACCGACCAGTCAACCCATTCCGACTCCTACGCCTACTACGACGATCAAGAGGGGGGGAGTGCTGGAGGGGTGGGTGAGAGCTGAGGGTAGTGCATGGGACCCCATAGCAATAGCGGGTGGGAGTATTGACCCCCTTCAGCGCATGGCGCTCACTTTTGAGCAACTCCTCTACTACGATAAGGAGACCTTCAGCCTACCCCGGCCTGGCCTGGCGGAGAGCTGGTCGCTAGGGGCAGACGGCGTTACGTGGACCTTCAAGCTCTATCCCGGGATCAAAGCCAGCGACGGGGTGCCTTTCACATCGGCAGATGTAGCCAACTACTTCAACCGCATGATGAAGCCTCCCGAGGGTGCTACTCGTTCTACCGGCGCCGTCCTGATAGCCAACAAGATCAAAGAGGTGACCACTCCGGATGACCTGACTGTGGTCATCGTCACTCATTCCCCTGACGCTGAGTTCATAACAAACATATCTGGCGCCGAGATCACCATTCCCCCGAAGCGCATCTACGACGCAGGGGGGCCTTTACCCGAGCCTAGCAAATGGATAGGCACAGGGCCCTATATCTTCAAGGTCTACGAGCGGAACATCCGATGGGAGGTGGAGCGCAACCCGAATTACCGCCTTCCAGGGCTTCCCTATCTGGACGGCGTCAGGTATGCCGTTGGAAGTGACCAGGCAGCAATGTTCGCCGCTTTCCGCACTGGGCGTATTCACTACACCGCCCGGGGCACCGGCATGCAGATGACCGAGGAGCAGGTGGGCATTGTGAAAGGCATGCGCAACGTAAAGTTCTCAAATGATATGGTGGCCTTTAACCGCCCCCTGGTAGGCAATACGCAACGGCCCCCGTTTAACGATATAAGGGTGAGGAAAGCCGTTGATCTTGCTCTGGACCGGAAGTTTGTCTGCGACGTGGCCTTTGGCGGCCTTTGCCGCTACGGATACTACATGCTCACAGACCACCCATACGGCTATACGGAGCAAGAGGTTCTCGGCGCATTGCCGGGATACCGCCAGCCCAAGCCGCAGGCGGACCTGGATGAGGCCAAGAGGCTCCTGGCGGCAGCCGGTTACCCTCAAGGATTCCCCATAAAAATGCATGTTTCGGCGGGATTTGAAAAAACGGCTGAGGCCATGCAGTTTGACCTGGAGCAAAAGCTGGGCATAAAGGCGGAGCTAATCATCCTGGACCGGCTCGCGGAAACGGCCGCGCTAGACGCGGGAGAGTGGACCTTCCGCTTGACCGCGCAGTCGGGGTTGACTGCTGCCGCAGGCCCTAACTTCACTGCCGTCTTTTGTGACGGCGGAAAGCGTGTCTCCGTACCCAGGGTATGCGACCCGAAAGTTGATGAGATGATCACTAACATACCCAGGATCTCGAATGATCAAGAGCGAAAGCGCTATGTTCGGGAACTCCTGGGCTATCTGTACGATCAGAGCTACCTCATGTTCGGGGTATTCCCATCGTTTCCGGGGGCATGGTACGACTCTATGAAAAACTGGCGCTTCCCTGCCGGCAGGCAGCATGACATGGTGAGGATGGAAGACGTCTGGCTAGATTCGTAGCTGGTATGAGCGTATCTGGACAAAGGAAGCCCATCGCTGAGAGCAGGCGTCCTGCTGGGAGTGTCTCGTAACTCTGGCTGACCTCTGGAAGCCTCGCCTGGCCAACATCCAATCTCCAGCGCCGAAGAAAGGCGTCGGCTGTCTTGGGCAAGTACATCTTCAGGCGCCTGCTCCTGTTTATCCCGACCTTCCTGGGAGCCTCGGTATTGATCTTCCTGATCTTGCGGGTGGTACCCGGAGATGTGGCCCTGGTTGTAGTAGGGGGAACGGAGGAAGGAGCCATCGTAGACCAGAGGGAGTATCAACGGGTAAGGGAGATGCTGGGGCTCAATGAGCGTCTCCCGGTCCAGTATTTGAAGTGGCTGAAGGGCGTCGTCACTTTTGAGCCAGGTGAGTCCGTTACCCTAAGCAGAGGCGTTAAGGTGTTGCAGCTTGTGCGTGAACGTCTCCCAGTGACCCTGCAACTTGGTGTTTACACACTGGCAATTACCTTTGCGTTCGCTATTCCTGTGGGAGTCTTCGCCGCTATCTATAGAGATTCGTGGTTTGACTACGTGTTCCGGTCTGTGGCTATCATCGGATTAGCTATGCCTAACTTCTTCGTGGCTACGATGATTATCCTCTTCCTGGTGCTTCAGTTCCAATGGAGCCCCCCTATTTTCTACAAACAACTGTGGGACCAGCCCGGGTCCCACTTAAGCCAGATGATTTGGCCAGCTCTGATATTGTCGTGGGGGTCTAGCAGTATCCTGGTACGGATAACTCGTTCCTCTATGCTGGAAGTCTTGCGGCAGGACTACATACGGACGGCGGAGGCGAAGGGATTGCCTAACCGTATAGTTCTTTGGCGGCATGCCCTTCGCAACGCCATGCTGCCTGTCATGACCATCATGGGCCTCCAGCTTGCAGGTGTGCTAAATGGCAGTGTGATAATGGAGACCATTTTCGGACTTCCCGGAATGGGGAAACTCGTGTTGGATTCCATCAATATTCGGGACTTCGCCGTTACCCAGTTTACTGTCATGCTTTTCGTGGTCGTGGCTCTTGTGATCAACTTGGGTGTGGACCTGACGTACGGAATGTTAGACCCAAGGATTCGCTATGACTGAGTCTGGGATGAGGGCAGGTCTGCTGGTTCAGAAGCCTCGAGCAATTGGGTTGCTGGGAGGCTTGGGAGGGTTCGTTCGACGTAAACCCTTGGGCGCAATAGGCCTATTCGTTGTAGCCCTGGCAGTTGCAGTCGCCATAGTAGGGCCCTTCGTGGCGCCTTATCCGCCAAACTTCATGTCGGCAAGAGAACGACTTCAATCGCCCAGCTTGCAGCATGCTTTTGGTACTGACCAGGCCGGGCGGGATATGATGAGTCGCGTAATAGTTGGGGCCAGGACTTCTATCTATGTAGGGTTCACAGCCGTTCTGCTCTCTTCTGTGGTAGGGGCCATGGTGGGAGTGAGTTCCGCATACTACGGCGGCAAGTATGACCTGCTGGTGCAGAGGTTTGTGGATGTCTTGCAGGCTCTGCCTGGGCTCATCTTGGCCCTGGCATTGATGGCCGCCCTCGGTAAATCACTCAACAATGTCATTATCGCCATTACCGTAACAACTACTGCTGGTAAGATTCGTGTCATCCGGAGCGCTGCGTTGGGCGTAATGGGTATGCAATATGTGGATGCCGCCCGAGCTATTGGCGCAGGCCATTGGCGCATCATGGTTCGCCACATCTTGGTTAATTCCATGGCTCCACTGATCATAGTCGCCACCGCCGCGCTTGGCGGCGCCATACTTGCCGAGTCAAGCTTGAGTTTTTTGGGCTTGGGGGTTCCACCGCCCCATGCCTCCTGGGGTCAATTGGTTTCCGCCTCCAGGGAATGGGCAGAGCGGGCTCCGTGGCTACTTATTTTCCCAGGGCTGGCGCTCACTTTGACGGTCTACGGATTCAACGTTTTGGGGGATGCACTACGGGACATCTGGGATCCACGCCTTCGCGGGTCATAGCCCCAGCCAAGAAACGTACGCGTCCCCATGACAACCAGACAGGAGGTGGGAAAAGAGTCCGAGATTCAAAGGCACAGGCTAATTGGTGGTCCCTACCCATATCCCCGTATGAGGAGGACAGAATCGTGACAAGCAGAAGCGATCCAAAGTCAACCATTGAGGTGCTGGATCCGGTAGGCAACGTCTCGTATGACACCGAAGAGCTTGCACCACGCCCGTCTAAGCTGGATGGCGCCAAAGTCGCTCTGGTGACCAGGCGAGGAGAGGGCGGTGGAACTGTCGGCAAGCTATTGGAGGCAGCAGCAGATAGCCTCGCAGAGCGGGTTGGCGTCGTCGGCACAGTGAATGTTGCCCCTACCCCCAAGAGGGAAATGGCCGAACCAATTACCGGTTTCACCAGCTCGTTTGAGGGCAGGCTTGCTCAGGTGAAGGAGATGGCAGTAGGGGCGCTTGTCGGTGTCGGTGTCTGAGGGTCCACCACGCCGTGGTGTATCCACGCAGCAGTAGAACTTGAGAAAGCCGGGACCCCCACCGTCGTCTTTGTAGTAGACGCCTTCGCCAGCCTAGCGAGGAGAACAGCGATTGCGCTCTCGTCTCCTTCACTGCCCATCGTAGTTGTGCCTGGCCCTCTACGAGACAGCGAAGACAGCCCCGAGGCCATGCAGGCCCTCATCCAACCCGTGGCCGATGATGTGATCCAGGCGTTGACCGCCAAGTACGGTGGCCTCAAAGACCTTTTCGGCACGCGGACCGAGGAGGGGGAGCGGAACCTCCCGCCCCGGAGCAGTACGCCGATCTAGGCGCGGCGCCGCTACGTTCATCTCGCCTTCTTCAGGGGCCCCAAGGGGATAATGGGGGTACCCTGTAGAAGGCGTGTGTCCGTGGTTTTGGCGAGGCAAAGTGGTTTGCGAAGGAGAAGAGCTATGATAGCGAAGCGTCTAGAGTTGGCTGTGGCATCCGGGCAGGATGGCTACGACGATTTCTTTGATATGGCATACGCGAAGGGGTGGACCGATGGTCTGCCAGTGATCCCTCCTACTGCCAGCCGCGTGGAGCGTATGCTAACCGCTGTGAGTCGGAAACCCGAGGAAATCATCGCCGTAATACCACCTCGGCGAGGGGAAGCTACGGTAGAGAAAATTGCAATTAACTCCGTCATGGCTGGCTGCCTGCCGGAATACCTCCCTGTTGTTATCGCCGCCGTGCAGGCCATCTCCCATCCTGAATTCCCGCTTTCCATCTTGAATACAGGAACTAATCCTCAGACCCCCTGGTTTGCGGTTAATGGCCCTATAAGAGGTAAGCTGGACATCAATAGCGGCATGGGGTCCATGGGGCCTGGCTGGCGGGCCAACTCTACCATCGGAAGGGCGGTCCGCTTGATCCTCATCAACATCGGAGGCGCGATACCCGGGCTGTACACCCGAGCTACTTTCGCTTGGCCTCACCGCAATGGCATGTTGATAGGGGAATACGAAGAGGAGAGCCCCTGGGAACCCTTCCACGTGGAACACGGGTACCCCAAGGATACCAGCACCATCACCGCTTTCCGGATTACTTCTCACATTGGCATTCATGGAAATACGATTGATTCCTCTGCTAGGGGGTACCTCAAACCAATGGGCCTTGCTATGGCCTCGCTTGGCAACCTGAACCTTTACGGTGGCAATTTGATGCCCGTAATAGCAATCGGCATTGAAAAGGCCCGCTTCTTGGCCCAGGAAGGGCTTTCCAAGAGCGACGTCAAGCAAATCTTGGCTGAAGAGTCAAGAATGCCCCTTGCCTACTACGATCCAGTGCTCCAGAAGCGCTTTGCGGATAGTGGGCGAGCGAGAGGCGGCTTCGTTTACCTCGTTGACGACCCAGAGGAAATTCATATTCTGGTAGGAGGCGGGCCGGGGGGGCACTCGGTGTACGCTCCTGGGTACAGCGCGACCCCGGTCAGCAACGCCGTAATCATCCAAGAGATCTAAAGGAAACGTGCTAAACCTTCTACGCCAGAGCAAATGGAAGAGGCAATATGGGCGTCACAGAGAATTTGGCGAAGTTTGTTGTGGAGACCCGGTTTACTGACCTGCCTGGTCCAGGAGTTCACCTGGCGAAGCTGTGCATCCTGGACGCTGTGGGCTGTGCATTGTATTCGTCCACAACACCGGTGGGCCGGATCATGGTGGGCTTTGCCAGGGAAAACGGCGGGAGTCCCGTGGCGACGGTCCTGGGCACTCAAGTACGGACTTCCTCGGTCAACGCAGCTCTGACTAACGGCACCCTTGCAAACGCGGAGGATTACGACAGCAATGGGCCGGGCGGTGGACTGGTGATGGCGGCTGTTCTGGCCCTGGGAGAGGAGTTGCAGGCCTCGGGCAAAGATATCCTTACGGCTTATCTCGTGGGCTTTGAGGTACTGGCCAAGGTGGGGCAAAACATTGGGGGAGATGTGTACGGGAGGGGATGGCACGCTCCCAGCGTGGTAGGCACCCTGGGGGCAACTGCGGCGGCGGCGAAGCTTCTGCGGCTAGACGTGTCACAGACATGCATGGCTCTGGGCATAGCCGCTTCCCAATCGTCCGGGCTACGTGGCAACGCTGGCTCTATGACAAAAGGACTACACACCGGCAATGCCGCGCGGGCTGCCGTCACGGCCGCAAAGCTAGCGCTTCGGGGGATGACTGCGAATCCAGGTATCATGGAGCACAGGTTCGGCTACGTGGCAGTTTTTGGGGAGCAGCAGGCACAGCTTGGACACATGGGGCAAAACATCGGGAAGCCCTGGGCAATAATGGGCGAAGGGGTAGATCGGGCCACGGGCGCCCGTATGAAGGCTTGGCCCTGCGGAGTCCTGAATCACGGTCCAATCACTGGCATGTTGGAACTTGCTGCAATTCATAGATTCAGGCACCAGGATATTGAGGCAATACGGATTGAAACTCCAGCGAACCCCTTGACCATGGGCACATATATCAAATCGCCAACTACAGGGTTTGAGGGTAAGTTCAGCACCTGGTACACCGTGGCAGCGGCAGCCATAGATGGAAAGATAGGCTTTGAAAGCTTCACAGATGAAGCAGTGAATCGGCCGGAAGTCAAGGCGTTGCTGAAGCGAGTAGAGATCCAGCAGGCGCATGAGTACATTGGCCGACCGCCAAGAGTTAGCGGCGGTGAGGGTGGCTTTTGGAACATAACAGTCCTTTTGCGGAACGGCAATGAAGTATCCACTCAGGTCAGTGGGAATGGCAGGAGCCTCAATGGTGACCAGATAATTGACAAGTATCTGGACTTGGCGCGGCGGGCCCTGCCAGAGGAACAGGCCAAACGCTCACAGAAACTGCTGGTGACTTTGGACTCCCTTGGAGACACGCGAGAATTGATGGCCAGCTTGACACCTGGACCTCCCAAATAGGTTCCGCCTCTCAGGACCACTCGTTCCATCAGGGACCTGGTATTGGTAACGCTTGCTAGGCGATGTAGCGGTGCGAACCGAGATCTGGCTCGCAGCCATGGTGCGGCGGCTCGTGAGAGTCCAGCGACGGGATTCATGCCGAGGCGACCCACGCCATTGGAAACGGAAGGCCTTGATTATTCAGGAGGAACACTGCGATGGAGTTCGGACAAGTACTGGCTGAGTATGTCGTAGGCGTGAAGTTTGAAAGTCTTCCGACGAAGGAAACGACTGCGGCCAAGATTGCGATCCTGGACCAGATAGGAGTAGCGCTAGCTGGAGTAGGCGAGGGTCCGGAGAGAATTCTTGGCAAGCGTGTGGCCAAGTGCTCGTCAGATGAGGCGAGCATACTGGGCAAGCCCCAGAAGACCACAACCTGGCTGGCAGCGCTAGTCAACGGCACCTTGGGCCACTCATTGGACTTTGATGACGGCGGTGGGTTTGGGCATCCAAGCTGCATCCTCGTTCCTGCCATGTTGGCGGAGGGTGAACATCTGAACCGGAGCGGGAAGCAGTTGCTAGAGGCCTATGTGGCTGGCTACGAAATAGGAACCGTTCTTAGCCGAGTCATATTTCGCAACCGCCATGACGAGATTCATGGCTTGCACAGCACCGGCGTTTTTGGCCCCCTCACTTCTGCCACAGCAGCAGCCAAGGTAATGGGCCTGGACAGTACACGCATGCGATACGCATGGGGAATCGCGTCCTCGCAAGCGGGTGGCCTCACCGGCAATTTTGGAACCCATACCAAGCCGCTCCATGCGGGCCTGGCTTCTCAGAGTGGTGTCCTCTCGGCTGAGCTTGCAAGCGAGGGATTCACGGCGAACATCAACGCATTGGATGCGCCCCTGGGATTCCTCTACAGTGTGGTGGCCGGCGGCGACCTGGAGGGCGCGGATTTTGAGGGGGCACTCAAGGAACTGGGGCGCGGGCACATCGCTGAGACGTGGTCCCTGAAAAAGTACCCGTGTGGGTACATAGCCCAGGGCGCGATTGACGCCGCATTGAGGCTCCGGAGTGAGACTGGCGTGGGATTCCCCGATATTGACACGGCAGACATCAGGGTGCCACATCTGCAACCTTACTTCGCCGCTCGGCCAACGGGTGATGTGGCGGGCAAGTTCAGTTATCAGTTTCCAATAGCATGTGCTCTATTGGACGGCCGGGTGGTCAAATGGTCATTCTCAGATGAGGCGTTTCAGCGCAGGCAGTTGCAGGATGCACTTAGGAAGGTCACGGTAACTGTTGACCCTGATTCAGGTCCAAGAGGAACGTTGGTGGTCCGGGCCGCAGGGCAGGAGTTTGCGCGAGCGATAGAGGTACCTACGGGTAACTCTTCCCGTCCTGTGCCACTGAAAGTAATTGAAGACAAGTACCTGGCAAACGCTGAACCAGTCCTGGGACTGGCCGCGGCAAAGCAGACGGCGCGAATGCTCCTGGAGCTGGAAGAGCTTCCTGCGGTGGGCCCTCTGGTTGATATGCTCGCGAAGCGAAGCTAGGAGGAGGGCTACACGGCAACTTGCGGAACGTGCAGAGGCACCGGCGGGGCAACCTGTGCCCCATGCAAGGGCGGCGGCAAGGTCTATGTGGATTTCATCAGCGGCGCCAGAGCTTGCGGCGCCTGCAACGGGAGTGGGAAGGTCAAATGTGGCGTGTGCAACGGGACCGGGCAAGTCAGGTAGAGGCACGCCATAACCCCCGTTTTCTGAATGGTTCTGGCCAGCGGGATAGGGCGTTGGCAATACCCAGCACACCACCATCCTCTAAAACGCTATAGTGGGGCGTGCATTCCCAGTGAGCGGAGGGTGAGCCATGCCGAGGTACGTTATTCAGTGGTCCCATGCCCCAGACCCCAAGAGCTGACTGCGGATGCTGAACGAGTTCCTGCGTGCAGGAGCACACTACCTCACTCATGCGGAGTGGGGGTGCATGGCCGGAGTGCATACTGCCTGGATCATCGTGGAGGCAGACAATGACGAGCTGGCTCGTCTCATGGTGCCTCCCGTTATTCGCAGGGAGGCCCTCCTTGCCAGGTTGAACAGGTTCACCCCTGACCAGATCAGGCAGTTGAACGAGCAGGCTCACTCGCGCCCTGGTAGCTAGAGGTGGTAGCTGTGATGAGCGCCGAGCTTCTTGACTTTGAGATGGGCTCCTTCGCTGCCGCGGCTTCAGCCTGGTTTCCCAACGGGGTAGCCGTCAGAAGTGGCGCCAGCCAGACACAGGGCGGCAGGTGATTGTCGCCTACCGCAGGAGCAGGCAGCTACCGCTGGGCACGCTCATTGATATAATTGAGGGCAGCGGGATTCCTGAGGAGTCCTTTCATTCTTAGGCCACCCGAGTCCCTTGCTTACCGAGTGCTGCCGACTTAGCGCGCAATGTGTCGTGGAAACCCAGCATACCATCATCCCCTGAAGCGCGAGAGTTACACCAAGATCCCCATGCACCTGTAGGGGTAGCAACACCCTCCTGCGAGCCCCTGTAGCATAGCTCTCTCTTTTCGCGGTCCACTCCCAAGCGAAGCGCCTGCACCAGCAGGCGCTTCGCTTGGTGGCCACACGCCGAGGCATGTGCTGGGCAGACGGCACGCTTTCACCGCTTTATCCGTCAGGCTGTCCGTCAGGTACGCCCGCGTCGTTAGCAGGACAGCTACTCAATCGCTTGCTCTGCTCTACCCACGGGTCTCCAGGAGAAGGGGCTGACATTGTCGGGTTGTGCCTATTGATGGGCTCTACTCTGATTCTCTTCGGTTGCCCCTTGACATGTTGGCTGGTTGGATTGCAGAATGGGGGCGACTGAGACGGCACAGAGTCCGCCACACCCGTGGTCTCTCTTGTGGGCCCGCGGATGGGGTGGCTCCTAGTAGCAAGAAGCGAGGTGTACGATGGACTTCGGGTGGAGCAAAGAGCAGGATGCTCTCCGTGAAGAGGTGAGGCAGTTCATTGCCGAGAACGTGACGGAAGAGGTGGCCCAGGAGATGGAGGAGGGGTATACGCCCAGGCCTGGGGAGCGGGGGCGTCGGGGCCGGGGCCCCAAGGTATCGGCTCTGTTCAAGAAGATAGACGAGAAAGGGTGGCTGGGCATTAGCTGGCCCAAAGAGTACGGCGGGGCGGGCAAGGACCGCTTGACGCAGTACATTGTGGAGGAAGAGTTCTCGCGGGTGGGCATTGGCGTAGGAGGGGGCGGCAGTGGCGCTCCTGCCATCATGGCCGCCGGCACCGAGGAGATGAAGAGGGAGTACATCCCCAAGCTCATCAAGGGGGAGATCAGCTTTGCCCAGGGCTTCACGGAGCCTTCCGGCGGCGCAGACCTCGCGTCTCTCCAGTGCCGCGCTGTGGAAGATGGCGACTTCTTCGTCATCAATGGGCAGAAGATCTTCACCTCCTCCGCCCACGTGTCCACGCACATCTACATGATGGTCCGCACGGACCCGGACGCCCCCAAGCACCGGGGCATCTCCATCCTCATCTTTACCATGTACACGCCGGGCATCACCGTCCGCCCACTGTGGAC
>JACQUH010000071.1 GCA_016210375.1 Chloroflexota bacterium | reverse complement strand
GGAATGGGGTACACTACGCCCCCCACGATGGCGCATGTATTTGAGTGGATATGGTTCAGCTCAGAGACCCCGGCTGTGGCGTATAACGCCACGCCCGTCTTGTCGCCTACCGCCACGAGAGTAGCTACGCCGCTTTGGCCAGAGCTATTCAGCTCCTTCAGTTGAACGGTTAAGGCGTTTGCCTTTGTCGGTATATCGCCGCAAGAAGTGTATGTGGCGGCATCGCCCTTCTTGTGGAGCCTGATAGCGAAACCGCCCGTCATTAGGCTTTCCAACGTGGCATTCACGACCGTCGTGGACTGCCCGTTTTTCATGTTCGTTAGCGGGTACTTGACACCACCCACAACGGAGCAAGTACTCGTGTGGATATGGTTCAGCTCTGATATATCAGTCGTCGCCAGGAGCACCACCTCGGTCACCTCCCCCTGGGCCGTCAGCACAGCGATCCCCGTCTGCCCGGACCCGCTCTTCTCTAGCAACGCCAGCACCAGGTCCCCATGGGGCCCCATCATCGCCTCTCCGCTAGAAGAGGAAGGCGTGGCTGTCGGCGCCGGCGTGGGAGTAGAGGTGGGAGGCGCCTTTGTAGGCGTCGCGGTGGGCGCCGGTGTGGGCGTGGCCGTGGGTGCCGGTGTAGGCGTGGCCGTAGGCGCCGGCGCGGGCGTGGCCGTGGGGAGCGCCTCGGCAGGAGTAGCTGTGGGACTGGTCGCGGCCCCCGCGCATGCCCCAGCCAGCAGGGCCACCCCAAGCGTTACTGCCAAGAGAGTTCCGTACCGTACGAAGATCCTTCGCATGTCTCCTCCTGTCAATAAGACCAGGCAGAAGGGCCGGTTAATCATGTCCCATCGCGCCCTTCGCCTGATGCATTTACACCAATATACGCCAGGGGCCTTCAGGCGGATTCGCAACGCCCCGACCAGCATAGGACGACAAAGCGGGGCCGATGGGTCGGCCCCGCTTTGTCGCTAGTCTACTGTCTCTCCTATGACCGTAAACTTAGAAGGCATGCACCTGACTGAAAGGCAAACCTGCCCCTTCGCTCCGCTCAGGGCTCTTGTTTTTTGTTTGGAATCTGGGGGCTCGCCTTCGGCGAGCCGCCAGATTCCAAACTGTTCAGGTCCCCGGGTAGGGGGGAAGGAAACCTTTGACGGCGAAACGCAGGGGTATTTGCGAGACACTACGCTAGAACGATAGCAGCGAGGAGAGGCAGCCCATCCTCCCACTCAACCCAACTGCCCGTCTTCAGGCCGCCCTTATCATCAGAAGAATGGTACCCCTGGGCGGACTCGAACCGCCGCCACCGGCTTCGGAGGCCGGTGCTCTATCCTCTGAGCTACAGGGGCACGCCAGTCCACTATACAGAAGGAGCGCCGTCCTGGACAAGGGGCGCCGTCGGGGAGCGACTGCTTTGAAACCGGGATGGCCAGATAGCTAGCTTCCACTACCTTCCACCCGCTCCCGCCTCGTCCGGAGCGGGCGATGCAGCCGCCATGTGCTTCGCCGAGCGGTGGCCTTCGCCTCCCCGTTGGAACAGCGGCACGAGAAGGATGGGGGCCAGCAGGGTGGTGACCACCGTCATCATGATGGAGACGCCGAACAGGTCCTGCTCCACCACGCCTCGCGCCAGTCCAATGCCTGCGACGATCAGTGCTACCTCGCCCCGGGGGAGCATGCCTACCCCAACTCGCATCGCGCCCCGGAGATTGAACCCTGTGGCCAGGGCGGGTAGTCCGCAACCCACCAGCTTGCCGATGATGCCCAGGGCCGAGATGACCAGCCCAAAGAGCAGCGCGCTTCCCATGGCAGGGACGTTCACCAGCATCCCCATGGACACAAAGAACACCGGCACCAGGGCGTGGTACACCGCGGTAATCGGCTCCTCCAGCTCCCGGGCCAGCCGCGTCTGGGACAGGGCCAACCCCATGGAGTACGCTCCAATGATCATGGCCAGGCCAAAGCCCTCGGCCAGGGCCGCGCCCAAGAAGGCCAGGGCCAGGGCCAGGGCCAGCTCGGCCCCTGGTACTTTGAACCAGCCGAGGAGTCTGGAAACGGGCATGGACACCAGGATCCCCAGCCCTGTCAGGGCAATCCAGAAGCCGATAGCCTTTCCCCCGATAATGGCGACACCCCCAGGCGACACGCTCCCGGAGGCGCTGATGCCCACCACGATGGTCAGCATCATGATACCCAGCACATCGTCCAGCACCGCTGCCCCCACCACGGTAACGCCTTCGGGACTGTCCAGGCGGCCCAGGTCGCCCAGCACCCTGGCCGTAATTCCTATGGAGGTGGCGGTCATAATGGCGCCCATGAACAGGGCTTCCGGCTCCATCCAACTCTGGGTAAAACCAAACAGCACCGTCGCTCCCGCCCCCAGAACGAAAGGAAGGAGGACTCCACCCGAGGCTACCAGGGACGCGGGCCCAGCGTACCGCAGGAACTGCTTGAGGTCCGTCTCCAGCCCCGCCGCAAAGAGCAGGACGATGGAGGCGACCTGGGCGATGGCGTACAGCTCCGGGGATAGCGGTATGCCTGCTGCCGTGGCACCATCGCTATGGGGTGTGGGGAACAAGGCCCCAAAGCTGCCCAGTGAGATGGCTCCCAGGGCGAAGGGGCCAATGATGATCCCCGCCACGAGCTCCCCCAGCACAGGCGGCACCTTCAGGATCCGCAGACAGAGCTCCCCCGCCACCTTGGCCGCCACAAGGATAATAGCAAGCTGCAATACAAGATGGACAATCCGCTCCGTTAGCTCTTGCTCCATGTTTCCTCAGGTACGAAAGTGTTGTGTTGGCCTGACGTTTGCCCCAGCAGGCCGTTCTGGAATTATAGCATCGGAACCGCCGCCTGAAGGGTTGTCCCCAACGGGAACTCGCAGGGAGCATGAGAAGATTCTGCGCTGATGCTAGCGAAGAGTATTGACATCGCCCATATGCCTGCCTATGATAGGGCGGGCTGAGTTCCATCCCAAAGGGCAAGTTCGGCCTGTACTTCATAGGTTTCTGCTCAGCTTTCTTCTCTACGGATTGTCACAAACGGGAGGCAGTGAATGCGCCGTCCAGGTAGAGGTACTTCGTGGGCTTTTTTCGTGTTGCTGGTTGCGATTGCTCTGCTGGCCACGGCTTGCGGCTCGCAGGGCTCCCCGGGCCTCAAGGGGCCTGCGGGTGACGCCGGCTCCAAGGGCGCGGCCGGCGACAAGGGGGCCGTGGGTGACAAGGGGCCAGTGGGCAACAAGGGCGCCACGGGCGACCAGGGCGCCAAGGGAGCCGCGGGTGGTGTGGGACAGGTGGGAGTGGAAGGGGTGTCGTACCCCACCAGGATCGTGGTGGTCCCCTCAACCAAGACCTCCGATACGCAGCCGGCCGTCGTGACCGCAGGCGCTCGGCAGCCAAGGGTGCTCATCTATGGTACTGGCTTTCCTCCCGGCGAGCTCCTGATACCCCAGGTAATTGGTCCGGATGGCGTCACTCGGTTCTTGAGCTACGTTGCAGGCAGCGAGTCTGCGGTGAGCGCCACGGGCGCCTTCACGGCCAACGTACAGACCGATGTGACGTTCGCGGTCCTGCCACCGGGCCGGTACGTCATCAAGGTCAGCACCACTTCCGGTGTCAGCGCATCCGCCATGATCTTCATTAAGTAGCCAACAACCGCTCCCAAGCCCGGGCAATGGCATAGCCCAACGGTCAACTCACCGTGCAGGTACGAATTTGGAGGCGAATTTCATGAACCGGCTCAGCACAAGGTCTTTCTGGTCAGTACTGGTCCTGTCTCTTGTGGCTCTTCTGGTCCTCTCGGCGTGCTCAGGCCCCGAAGGGGCCACGGGCGCCAAGGGCGACACGGGCGCCACCGGCGCCAAGGGCGACACCGGCGCCAAGGGCGACACCGGCGCCAAGGGCGACACCGGCGCCAAGGGCGACACCGGCGCCAAGGG
>JACQUH010000070.1 GCA_016210375.1 Chloroflexota bacterium | reverse complement strand
GGCAACGTCATCAACGCCCAGGAGCTGCGCGCCGAGCTCGCTGAAATGGGCTGCACGTTTACCTCCAGCACCGACTCCGAGGCCATTGCCAACCTGCTAGCCTGTGCCCCGGGGCAAGAGTGGAGTGAGAAAGTCGGCTACCTGATGCGGCGCCTCCAGGGGGCCTATTCCCTGGCCGTGCTGACGAAGGATACCTTGCTGGGCATCCGAGACCCTCGTGGTGTGCGGCCCCTGTGCCTCGGCAAGCTCAATGGCGGATGGATTATCGCCTCAGAAAGCTGCGCCCTGGACCACCTGGGTGCGCAGTTCCTCCGGGAGATTGAGCCTGGGGAGGCCGTCGTCATTGACCACACCGGCCTGCGCAGCATCCCTTACAAGGGCGAACTGCCTGCGCCCTCTCCCTGTGTCTTTGAGCACATCTACTTTGCCCGCCCGGACAGCGTCCTGGAAGGCAAGCTGACCTATCTGACCCGGCGTGAGATGGGCCGCCAACTTGCCCGTGAACACCCGGTGGAAGCGGACGTGGTTATTGGTGTGCCAGACTCTGCCACCGTTGCTGCCGTGGGATATGCGGAGGAGTCACGCATCCCCTATAGCGAAGGGCTGGTGAAGAATCGGTACGTGGGCCGCACCTTCATCCAGCCGGATCAGCGCATCCGTGACCTTGGGGTGCAGATCAAGTTCAACCCTCTGCCAGAGGTCATCAGCGGCAGGCGCGTGGTGGTGGTGGACGACAGCATCGTGCGCGGTACCACGACGCCCCAGGTGGTGAGCCTGCTGCGCAAGGCTGGTGCCACCCAGGTGCACATGCGGGTCTGCGCCCCGCCCATCCGCTACCCGTGCCACTTCGGCGTGGATATGGCCACCCGGCGGGAGCTGCTGGCAGCCAACATGACGGTGGACGAAGTACGCCGATTCATCGGCGCGGACAGCCTGGGCTACATGAGCGTGGAGGGCCTGCTGAAGACCGTGGGCAGCGACCAGGGCAAGACCTTCTGCTCCGCCTGCTTCACCGGCCACTACCCAATTCCGGTGCAGCTAGAGATGGACAAGCTGGCGCTGGAGCGGTAGGGCCGGTCCAGCTAGCACCTGGTGAGGGGGGCGGGTCGGTGACCCGCCCTTTTCCATATGAGGCATCCAGAAATAGTTGCCTGGGTATAATCTAGAGAGTTATAATGACTAGGTTTTCAGGTGATCGCACATGTGAGGCCATCAGGCTCGTGTCCCTTCAGGGAGTACGTTAAAGGAGTGCTGGCCACTTGCAGGATAGCGGAAGCTGCCAAAATACAGGCAGCGGTGCGGAAACTGGTTGAGAGCGGGTCTGCCACCCTGGTGCAGATTGGTCTTGCTGAGAAGATGAACAATATCTGGCAGTTGCGCCCGGGCCGCCACAGGGCCTTCTACCTCTTTGATGCTCAGCGGCAACTCTATGTCCTGCTCAATGGTTATCTGAAACGTCGCGCAGGACACCAAGGGGGGAGATGCGCCACGCCGAATGCCTGATGGAGGAATACCTGCGGCACAGGGGGATTTGGCATGACTACGCCACCATCAGCTTTCCTGTCGCTGGAAGACAAGGAGTATCGCAAGGCATATGGGGCCTCGCTTCTCAAATATGATGTTGCCCTTGCCATAGTGGAGGCTCGCACGAAGAAAGGGCTGAGCCAAAGGGAGATGGCTGAATCCTGCGGCGTGAGCCAGCCGTACATTGCTAGACTTGAAAGCGGGGAGGCCAACCCAACAATTGCCCAGCTAGCGTCGCTACTGGCATCTGTTGGCGTTCGCTTGGTGGTTGCCGTGGCTGATCTGGAGACAGAGGAATCGAGACGGGAGAAGCTGTTGAAAGCCCTGACGGACACCGCGGGCATTCTGAGCGACAAAGACTACCCAGATTGGTCAACGCCTGAGAAGGTAGCCGAATGGGTGCATAATCTGCGCCGTGAGAGTAGCCCTCGGGAGGAGTGGCTTAGAAAACATTGGTATCCCAAGCCTGACACAACGGAAAACACCCTCCCATGACCACCTACAGCGACGCGGGCGTGGACCTGGACGCCGCCGCCAGGGCCAAGGAGCTGTTCAAGCCCTTCGTGCGCTCCACCTTTGGCCCCCAGGTGCTGGGAGACATCGGCCTCTTTGGCGGCCTCTTCAAGCTGGAGGGCTTCAAGGAGCCGGTGCTGGTCTCCAGCACCGATGGCGTCGGCACCAAGCTCAAGCTGGCCACCTGGATGGGGCGCTACGACACCATCGGCCACGACGTGGTGAACCAGAGCCTCAACGACGTGCTGACCACCGGCGCAAAGCCCCTCTTCTTCCTGGACTACATCGCCATGGAGGAGATGGTTCCAGAGCGGGTGGCGGTCATCGTCAAGGGCATCGCCGAGGCATGCCGCGCGGCGGGCTGCGCCCTCATCGGCGGCGAGACCTCCCAGCTCTCCAACCACTTTCAGGAGGGGGCCTTTGAGCTGTGCGGCTTCCTGGTGGGCGTGGCGGAGCGCTCCCAGCTCCTTAACCCCTCCAAAGTGAAGGCGGGGGACATCCTCATCGCCGTGCCCTCCAGCGGCCTGCACACCAATGGGTACTCCCTAGTGCGCCACGTCTTTGGCCTTGACAAGGATCCTTCCCTCTTGCATGACCGCTACCCGGAGCTTGGCCGTACCCTGGGCGAAGCATTGCTAGAGCCGCACCGTCCCTACTACCCGCTGCTGGCCCCGGCATTGCCCCTGGTGAAGAGCATGGGCCACATCACCGGCGACGGCCTGGAGGACAACGTGGCGCGGGCGCTGCCGCCGGGCTTGCGGGCGCGCATTGACTATGAGAGCTGGCAGCCGCCGACCATCTTCGGCATCATCCAGGAGCGAGGTAAGGTCTCACAGGAGGAGATGTTCCGGGTGTTCAACATGGGGGTGGGTATGGTGATGACGGTGGAGAAGGCCAACGCCGACGCCTTGCTACGGCTGTTGCCGGAGGCGTGGGTGGTGGGGGACGTGAGCAAAAGCATATAATTGCGTAGCATGTCCCTTTTATGCCTTCTGGGGACTGACTTATATCTGGAGGTGAGAGTATGGCCAGAACTGGTTCACAAGGAAGCGTGAGAGGTACGGGCGGCCCTGGGCGTTCAACTGCTCAAACCAAGAAGCCCGCGGCGACCGGTACTAACAGTCGTGCTAAGAACCCCGATGGGTCTCGTACCGCGGAGACAAAGGCGGACCTTCAGGAAAAGGTAAGGAAGCTCACGAAGCAACTGTCGGGCTCAAAGAGCAAGGCCAAGGGAGACGTTTTCGAGAAGCAGGTGGGAAACTACTACTCCAAGCACGGTTGGCGCGAACCACAGTTCAACCAGCTTATAGAGGGTCACGAATACGACATCATTGCCAAGAAGACGCGGGTGCGGGAGGACGGGTTCTCGGAGAGTCGAGAAACGGAATGGCTGTTGGTAGAGTGCAAGGACAAGGAAAGGGTAACCGACCGGGATGTCACCAGCTTCATAAACAAAGTTGCAAGTTTTGGGAAAAAGCACAGGGGAGCAGTTACGGCTGTTTTCGTTTACAGAGGCAGACTTCCCGAAAACGCAGTTAAGGTAGCTAAAACCCATAAGCCGACAATTGAGTTCGTGGACTTCGCACATCTTGCCGCCTGAGCGAAGTTAGCCTTGTTGTCCGCAACCGTAGCGGGGTCATGAAAAGAGGGGCGAAACCCCGGAGCCTGCCTTTGAGGGAGCCGCAGCCGCCGACGCCTTGCTGCGCCTGCTGCCGGAGGCGTGGGTGGTGGGGGACGTGGGGAGGACGACCTAACCCCCTGCCCCTTCCCTAAAGGGAAGGTGGAAAGATGGAGGAGTCTGGGGGCCGCGAAGCCGCCCCCAGACTCTTTCAAACCCCCACCCTACCATTTCCCCTGCCCCTGTGTTACCCTCTGGGCGCTAGTTCACCCTATACACTGGAGGAGGTCTATCATGGCTCAGATGACCGGCGGCGAGGCTGTCGCCAAGCAGCTCCTGGCAGAAGGGGTGGAGGTGGTTTTCGCCCTGCCCGGGGTGCAGATCATGCACATCTTCAACGGGTTCTTTACCCAGCCGGGCATCCGGGTGATCTCCACCCGCCACGAGCAGACCACGGCCTACATGGCCGATGGCTACGCCCGTACCACCGGAAAGATCGGCGTGTGCCTGGTGGTGCCAGGGCCCGGGGCGTACAACGCCGCCGCCGCCATGGGCACCGCCTACGCTGCGTCGTCGCCTGTCCTCATGCTCTCCGGCCAGATTGACAGCGACCTCATCGGCACCGGGCGGGGCGCGCTGCACGAGATCGGCGACCAGTTGGGGTTCATGAAGCCCGTCACCAAGTGGCAGGACAGGGTCGTGAAGGCCCAGGACATCCCCGAGGGCATCCACGAGGCCATCAGGCAGATCAAGACGGGCCGCCCCCGGCCGGTGGAGTTTGAGATCCCGCCGGACACCCTGGCGACGGTGGCCGATATCCAGACCGTGGAGGCGGAGGAGTACTCCCGCCCCTCTATCCCTGCCGAGACGCTGCGCGCGGTGGTCAACCACCTGGCTTCGGCCAGGCGGCCCCTGATCTGGGCTGGCGGCGGAGTCAACCTGGCGGGCGCTGACGCCGAGCTTCGCCGCGTCGCCGATGCCCTGGGCGCACCCGTCGTCCTGACCCGCGAGGGCAAGGGCGCGGTGCCCGACACCAACCCCATGCAGGTCAACGCAGGCGCCTTCGGCACCTCGGGCGCGGCATCCGCCGAGCTCATGCGCCAGGCCGACGTCATCTTCGCCGTGGGCACACGCTTCAACATCAATCCCGCCGCAGACTGGGCGCCCAGGCCCGACCAGGTCCTCGTCCACCTGGATATTGACGACACGGAGTTCAGCAACAAGCTCATCAAAAAGCCAACGATGGGTGTCGTCGCCGACGCAAAGCTTGGGTTGGGGCAGGTCGGCGAGGCCCTTAGCGGTGCGCGGGTGCAGTCGGCCTGGGATAAGCGGGCCGTGGCCGCGCTGAAGAAGCGGGACGATGATGCCATGCGCGCACAGCGTCCCGCCCCCTACGGCGTGTGGGAGCAGGTGCGCAAGGACCTGCCCGAGGACACGATTGTGGTGGGCGGCATCACCGGAGCGGACCGCTGGCCGGGGACGGCCTTCGCCACTCTCAAGCCCAGGACGCTGGTCACATCGTCGTACATGGGCACCCTGGGCTACGGCTTCCCGACGGCCCTGGGAGCGAAGGTGGGCAATCCGAACACGCCCGTGCTGTCCCTGACGGGCGACGGCGGCTTCAGCTACGCCGTCGGCGAGCTTGCGACGGCGGTGCAGTACAAGATCAACCTGGTGACCGTCATCTTTGACAACCACCGCTTCGGCGCCTCCAACGACGATCAGCTCACCCGCTTCAAGGGCAACGTGATTGGTACCGAGCTGTTCAACCCCGACTTCGTGGCCCTGGCGGCGGCCTACGGCGTCAAGGGCATCCACGTCACCGACCTGGACAGGTTCCCCGCAGCCATCCGCGAGGCGGTGGCGGCCAACGCGCCGGTGGTGGTGCACGTGGACGGCGACGCTGCGTACCAGATGGACCGCGTGCGGGCGACCTAACCCCCTTGGTCCGAAAGCCGACCTAACCCCCTCTCTCCCCCTTCCCGCAACGGGAAGGGGGAGAGAGGTGTGGGGCGCTAGGTTTGCTGACGCTAAGGCTGGTAGAATATGGGGCGGGCCGGAAGGCACGCCCCTATGGTTGCTTGCTAAGGTCAATGCGCAGTCACTGTGTACTATGACAGAAAAGCCTATTGAGACGCCGCGGCCACCTAAACGTCACCCGCTTGCGGAGGTTTTCGGGTTTCCCACCGAAAATCTGTCTCAGGCAGCAATTAGGCATCGCAGAAACAGGCTCTGCCCGTTTAACAACAGGGTTCCCAACTGCACAAAAGATAAGGCGAATGATCCTCTGGGTGTATGTAGCATTTACGATGGCAGTGAAGTAGTTATAACCTGCCCTATCAGATTCCGAGAGGACTGGAAGATAGCTGATGACGCTGCTGCGTTTTTCTTTCCACGGGGAGCAAAGTGGACATCTCTAAGACACTGATGAAGAAGGCGAAGACGATGAAATAGATGCAGCTGAAGAGGAATAAAAGTCTGTTAGGAATGAGACCACTAGTGGAGGCTCATATGATGCCTAAAGGCGAAGCTTTCAGGGTAGCTCGAGCATTTGAAAGAGAGGCAGAGCAGTACGCACGCAGAACTCTCAAAGGAAAGATTTTTGGTACTAAGTGTTGGTACTGCGACGCCTGCCTGATTGAAAAGGGTGCGCAACAAGTATTAATTGGATTGAACCCAGGTGGTGCTGAGGTCTCAGAAGCACGTGACCAAAATGGGGACTATCTTGCCTTGCCCTACACACGGCGGGGATATAACGCATGGTTAGATGACAAGACATGGGAAGGCAAAGGGCCTGCACATCAATTGGCGGTCCGGCAGGCCTTCAAGTCCATGTATAGCACCAGATGGGAGGAGAAGCTTCGTCAAACTGCTTGCTTTAATGTAGTGCCGTTTCGCACTCCAAATGCCTCCATTCTCACCAAGGAAACTTGGAATTGGGGTGCGAAGTGGTCTACCGCTATCTTAGAGCACATCGCTCCCAAGCTCATAGTGTGCAATGGGAATGGAGGAAAATCCGCCTGGAGGGTTCTTTGTTCGGCATATAAAGTCGGGGATTTTCGGGAAGTAGCAATAGGATCCCATGGCTCAACGGCTAGCCTGAAAGTAGGCATCATTGCCTCTGGGGGCTTGAAGGGAGCCAAGGTGGTCGGGCTGCCTTTCCTGAATCGCTTTGGGTGGCCGGAAACATTTGATAAATTGAAAGAATTGCGTCCCTTCTCTTGATGCAGGCCAACAAGACGTAGGAGCATCCCCTTGAAAGCCATCCTTTCTGTGTATGACAAGACCGGCTTGGTGGACTTCGCCAGGCCGCTGGCCGAGCTGGGCGCTGGAGCATCTGCTGACGGGTGCACCTCTGGAAGACCTCGTCGTTGCGCCCTTTGCGTGGCGGGAAGGGTGGCGCTACACGTTAGTTCACCGCTCATCCCCCACTACCCAAGGGAATCGCCATATCTGACAGTGTCTACAGCCGCCAAAGGTTTATTGGGAGGTCCATGGTATGCTGCGTAACTTTACTGCTACGGTCTGGCAAGAGGGAGAATGGTTCATAGCTCAATGCCTGGAAGTGGATGTAATCAGCCAGGGTGAGAATGAACGGGAAGCCCTGGCAAACCTTAAAGAGGCCCTCAGTCTCCACTTCAAGGAACCCAGGGCGACTATTCTTCCAAAGTTGCATAAGGTCAAGGTGGAAGTACATGCCCCTTAGGCCTTTGCCTTTCAGGGATGTGAAACGCAAGTTGGAGAGAGCGGGCTTTGCAGAGGTAAACCAAGAGGGCAGCCATGTGAAGTTTGCCAAGAGCACTCCAGAAGGCACTCACAACGATTGTGCCGAGGCACAGGGAAGTGGCGGTTGGTACATTGCGAGGCATTCTGCGGCAAGCCGGCCTCACCCCTGAGCAGTTTGAGGCCTTGTAGCGCCCCAAGAGGGCTATCTTACTTTCGCACCAGTACAGGAGCACCCTCCCTTGAAAGCCATCCTTTCTGTGTATGACAAGACCGGCCTTGTGGAGTTTGCCAGGCCGCTGGCAGAGTTGGGCTACGAGCTGCTGAGCACCGGCGGCACCCACCGGGAGCTGGCGTCGGCGGGCCTGCCTGTGCAGCAGGTGTCGGACTACACCGGGTCGCCGGAGATCCTGAGCGGGCGCGTCAAGACGCTGCACCCCAGGGTCCACGGCGGCATCCTGGCGCGGCGCGACCTGCCCGGCGATATGGCTCAGCTTGCCCAGCAAGGCATCGGCGCCATAGACGTGGTCGCCGTGAACCTGTACCCCTTCCGCCAGACGGTGGCAAAGCCGGGCGTCACGCTGGACGAGGCGCTGGAGAACATAGACATCGGCGGGCCGGCCATGGTGCGCGCCGCCGCCAAGAACTACCCCAGCGTCGTGGTGGTGGTTGACCCGGCGGACTACGGTTGGGTGGCGCAGAAGCTGCGCGAGGGCGGCGTCTCCCAGGAGGAGCGCCGGAAGCTGGCGGCCAAGGCATTCCAGCACGTCGCGCACTACGACACCCTGGTGGCCGAGTACCTGCGCGACGGCGAG
>JACQUH010000073.1 GCA_016210375.1 Chloroflexota bacterium | reverse complement strand
TTCTGGGACATGGCGGAGACCGCGCCGTAGATGACGTTCACCGTTCCCAGGCCGATGAGCACCGGCATCCAGTCGCGAGCGCCCAGGGGCATGAGGTCCATGGAGCGCAGGATACCGTAGGCCCCTAGCTTCATCAGCACGCCGGCGTGGACCATGCTCACCGCCGTGGGCGCTGCCACGTGGCCGTCGGGCGACCAGGTGTGGAAGGGCCAGAGGCCCGCCAGGACGCCAAAGCCCACCATGAAGAAGGGGAAGAAGAACCTCTGGAACTCGTGGCTGACGGGGGCCGCGGCGAGGTCCTCAAAAGCGAAGCCGACGCCGTTGCTGGTCACGTACAGGGCCAGGATGCCCACCCACACCAGAAGGCTGCCTGCCACCAGGTACAGCATCAGCTTGAGGGCGCCGTACTCCTTGGTGCGCAGGAAGGTCTTGAAGTCGGTGGAGCTTCCCCATACGGCGATGAGCAGGTACATGGGCACCACGGCCAGCTCGTAGAAGAAGAAAAAGAAGAAGAGGTCCTGGGAAACGAACACACCGAAGACGCCCGATACCAGGAGCAGATAGTGGACAAAGAAGTCCTTGGGCCGGTGCTCAATGTTCCAGGAGACCAGGACGCCGGTGATGAACACAATGCCCGTGAGCAACACCATGAGGGAGGAGATGCCATCCACCCCTAGGCTGTAGTGGATGCCCAGGATGGGGAGCCACTCAAAAGAGCGAGCGAGCTGGAAGCGTTCGGCGCCTGCGGTGTAGAGGAAGAAGGTGGCGATGGCGAGGAGGGCGGTCACTCCCGCGATGGCTGTGGCGTACCCCCGGATGAGGGGAAAGTTTCTTGAGGGGAGGAACATGAGGACGATCCCCCCTACCAGGGGCAGGCCCACCAGAAGGAAAAGCAGCCAGTCGCTCAACAGTGCCTCACAGCGAATCTCCTCCCCCCTTGATGGGGGAGGAGCTAGTGACTATCTCAAAATGGCTTTTCCCACCCCAGCTTGAAGAGCCTGCCCAGATTCCCGATGAACCGGGACGAAGGGCTGCGCCATTTCTTCGCCGGCTCGGCTACGCCTCGCCTCCGAATCTTTGATGTCCCGCCTTGCGGGACACCCTCAAGGATGAAAAATAGCTGGGATTAGGAGTGTGTCAATCCGTAGGGGCGGACCGAGGTGTCCGCCCACCCAGAGGACTGGGCAGACACGCAGGTCTGCCCCTACTACGCTCACCCAGCGTCCATGTCCCCATTTTCGTAGCCATGAGGTTGCCGCCCGTATGTCCGTCTGCCCGTTTGCCTGTCCCTATCCTATCCTCGGTATCACCAGCCACCAGAAGAGGGCCACGACCGCTGCGCCCAGGGCCATAGCCAGCGCGTAATTATACACCATGCCCGATTCAATATACCGGAGGCGGGTTCCCGACCGTTTTACGGTCTCGGCTGTGCCGTTTACCCCCATATCGTTGACCACAATGCGGTCAAAGGCGCCAATGAAGCCCGCAAACACGAGCACGACCCGGTCAATGGCCCACTGGTAGAGGTCGTCCATGTAATACTTCCTGACCAGCAGCGTGTGCAGGCCCCTGAACCGTTGGACCAGCCCTTCGGTGGAAACCGCGTGGCGTACGTAGATGGCATACCCAACGCCGAAGCCAGCCAGGGCTATGGCCACCGACCCAACCATCAGCAGCAGGTTGACCTCAAACCCGTGCTCGCCATCGGTGAGGAAGCTGCCAAACCCCTCGTACCCGTCCACCTCCAGGGCCAGGAAACCCGCCAGGGCCGCACCCACGGCCAGCAGCACCAGGGGGACCGCCATGACAGCGGGCGACTCGTGGGCGTGCTCGGCATCGTGGCTCACAGCGCCCCAGAACACCACGAAGTAGGCCCGGGCCATGTACAGAGAGCTGAGGAATACGATACCCAGGGCAATGGCCAGGAAAATGACATTGCGTCCCTCCAGGACGGCCAGGAGCATTTCGTCCTTGCTGAAAAAGCCGCTGAGGGGCGGGATGCCGGCCAGGGAGAGAGCGCCCACGGCGAAGGTCAGCGCGGTCACAGGCATCTTCCGCCGCAGGCCTCCCATCTTGCGGATGTCCGTCTCGTCGTGCATGGCGTGCATCACGCTGCCGGCCCCCAGGAACAGCAGCGCCTTGGAGAAGGCGTGGGCCAGGAGGTGGAAGATAGCGGCGGGGACGCTGCCCCCGCCCAGGGCCAGCATCATGAACCCCAGGTGGCTGATGGTGGAGTAGGCCAGCACCCGCTTGAGGTCCGTCATGACCAGGGCCATGGTGGCGGCCATGCCCGCCGTCGTGAGGCCAACCACCGCCACCACCAACTGGGCGTTCGGCGCGGCCTCAAAGAGCGGGAAGGCCCGGGCTACCAGGTAGACGCCAGCGGCGACCATGGTGGCGGCATGGATCAGGGCGCTGACGGGCGTAGGGCCCTCCATGGCGTCGGGCAGCCACACGTGCAGGGGGAACTGGGCGCTCTTGCCCATGGCCCCCAGGAAGATGAGGATTGTCGCCCAGGTAGCCGTGCCGCTGGAGAGCAGGGAAGGCTCGCCCGCCGCCAGCTTCTCCGCCTCCCCAAAGATGGTGGACATCTCAAAGGTACCCGTGGCGTTGAACAGCATCAGGATGCCGATGAGCAGGCCGACGTCGCCGATGCGGGTGGTGACAAAGGCCTTCTTGGCGGCCTCTGCGGCGGAACGGCGCTCGTACCAGAAGCCGATGAGCAGATAGGAGCCCAGGCCCACCAGTTCCCAGGCGATGTACAGCAGGATGAAGTTGTCCGCCAGCACCAGGGTAAGCA
>JACQUH010000081.1 GCA_016210375.1 Chloroflexota bacterium | reverse complement strand
TCGGAACCCAATTGGCAGATCATTTTGTAAATAACCATAAGTCGGGGGATCCAGACCACCCGAAAGCAAACGGAACCAGCCTCAGGAGAAGGGGCAGCAGGAAGCAGAGGACCAGCCGCCTCCGCAGGGCCTCTCTCGGCAGCGAGGCAGATGAGTCCAGCAGCGCGGCCGCGCGGCTATGTGTCCCGCGACACCAGGAACAACGAGGACGCCTTGATGACTGCCCAGACCGGCCTGCCCTGGGCCAGCCCAAGCTCCTGCACCGCCTCGTGCGTCACCTGGCTCGCCACCAGCATGTTCCCGCACTCCACGGTGACCTGCACACCCGGGCTCCGGGACTCCAGCGTGGCGACTCGCCCTGGCAGGACGTTGCGCGCCGATAGCCCCACGGGCCGCTGGTTAGCCAGCATCACGTCCCGCGAGCGTAGGCCGACGATGACCTCTTCGCCCTCCCCGGCCTCTGCCAGGAGCGCTTCCAGGTCTGTGCTGCCCACCCGGCACATCATGGTGCCGCTCTGGGGAGACCGGGAAACCACCCGAGCCTGGTACAGGTTCTCAACGCCCACCAGGCGGGCCATGAGGGAGGTAGGAGGCTGCCCCAACACCTGAAGGGGCGGTCCCTCCAGCACCACCCTCCCCTTTTCCAGCGCCACCACGCGGTCGCCCAGGGCCAGGGCGTCCTCCCGGTCGTGGGTCACCAGGACTACGGGGATACCCCGGTGGGCCAGCATCCGCCGTAGCTCGCCCCGCAGGGAGCGGCGAAGCTCCGCATCCAGAGAGGAAAAGGGCTCGTCCAGGAGCAAGAGATGTGGCTCCGCCGCCAGGGCCCGGGCGATGGCCACCCGCTGCTGCTGGCCGCCGGAGAGCTCGCGAGGGTAACGCAGGGCCAGCTCCGCCAGGCCTGTCCGCTCCAGGAGCTCGCCGACCCGCTGGCCTCTTGCCTCGCCCTTCGGCAGGGGGTACGCCACGTTCTGGGCCACGGTCATGTGGGGGAACAGGGCGTAGCTCTGGAAGACGTACCCCACCCTGCGCGCCCGCGCCGCCACGTCTACACCCGCGCCGGACCCCCGCCGGAACAGCACTCGGCCGTCCAGCCGAATCTCACCGGCGTCGGGCCGCACCAGGCCGGCGATGGCATTGAGCAATGTCGTCTTGCCTGAACCCGAGGGCCCAAACAGAACGAGCACCTCGGCCCCAGCCTGGGCCGCCGCCCGCAACTGAAAGCCACCGAGGCGCACGTCAACGTCCACGGACAGCCGGGGGGGCGGCAGATGGGCGGCGCTCTCCTGGGCCATCAGGAGCCTTCCCCCTCGCCAGGGCTTCTCAACGTAGGGGCGGCGCTGCGCGGCTGCTCCAACCTCCGCACCCACCACAGGCCCAGCAGGCCCAGCAGAGTCATGAGCAGCACCATCTGGTTGGCCATGGCATACCGCCCGCTCTGCACCGCATCGTAGATGGCCAGGGGCAGGGTCTGCGTCTTGCCGGGGATGTTCCCCGCCACCATGAGCGTCGCGCCAAACTCACCCAGCGCCCGGGCGGAACCCAGCACCAGGCCTGCCAGCAGCCCCCGCCGGGCCAGAGGCAGGGTCACCCGCCATACCACCTGTAGCTCGGAGGATCCCAGGGTGCGGGCGGCGTTCTCCAGAGAGCGGTCAACACCAGCAATGGCGACCTTGGACGCCTGCACCATGAGGGGCAATCCTACGACGGCGGAGGCGATGGCCGCCGCCGGCCAGGTGAAAAGCGCTTCCACGCCTCCGAGGCGGGCCACGGGGCCATCCCTGCCCAGGAACAGCAGCAGATAGTACCCCACGACGCTGGGAGGCAGCACCAGGGGCAGCATCACGGCCAGCTCCACCAGCACCTGCCCTGGGAAACGGCTTCGGGCCAGCAGCAGCGCCAGGGGCAGGCCCACCGCACAGATAAGAGCCGTAGCCACTATGGTGACCTGGAGGGAGAGAACCAGGGCGCTTCCCACTATCCGCTTTCCTCCTATTATCGGCTGCGTTGATGCCACAGCGTTATGGTCATGAACCAAATACTTTTGCATTGTGGTTCTGACCTCTCCCCCTCTTGTCCCCGTTTGCAACGGCCAGGGGGATGTTTTTGTCGTGAGTATCTAAACACAGCAAATCCGTGTTCAGATACTCACGACCACAATCTCCCCCTTCCCCCTAGGGGAAGGGGGGAGCCATAGGGGGTTAGGTTATTCAGAGTGGCTTTCTGCGCCTCAGCCTGAAGAGCCTGCCCTGAGCCCAGCCGAAGGGCTGAGGCATGATGCCGCCCTCTTCAGGGGGTAGCGCCAAAGGGAGTTCTCAGTTAGTTCCTTCCTCCTTCCCTGGGAAGGTGAAGCCGTACCTCGCCAGGGTCTCCCTGCCCTTCTGGCCTAGGACGAAGGCGGCGAAGGCCCGCGCCTCCTCTGGGTGCTTCGTGGCGTTGAGGACAGCAAGAGTCTGGCTGAGAGGAGTGTACATCTCCTGGGGCGCTGGCACCCACCGGCCATCCCCATGCACCACCAGCGAGTGCGAGACGGCGGCGGCGTCCACGTTGCCGGTCTCCGCATACTGGAGGGCCTGCCGGACGCTCTCCGCCAGGACCAGCTTGGGCCCCAGGGCATCCCACAGGCCGGCGGCGCGCAGGGCCTCGCGGGCAGCGACACCGTAGGGCGCGTGCTCCGGGTTGGCGATGGCCACCCGTTTCACCTCTGGCTTGGCCAGGTCTCCCAGGCTCCCTACCTCCAGGAGGCTGTCTTTCCTCACCCACAGCACAAGGTGGCCTACTGCGTAGGTCGCCTTGGTACCTGGCAGCACCAGGCCCTGTCGCTCCAACTCCTCCACATACGAAGCATCGGCGGCGGCAAAGACGTCCACGGGCGCACCCTGAGCGATCTGCTGGGCAAGCTGGCCCGTGGAGCCGAAGTTGAAGCTAACCACTACTCCGGACTGCTCCTGGAACAGCTTGCCGATCTCCTGGAAGGCGGGGGCAACATCCGACGCCGCCGAGACGGTCAGCTCTCTCCCTTCCCTGCTGCCGCCAGCGCAGCCGAGCGCCAGCCAGAGGAGGCCGAGGGAGATCAGAGCAAGGCCACGGCGGGTCAACGAGGCATCCTCTACTCCTCTGGTATGTCCACCCAGCCGGCACCCTTCGCGGAGGCCCGCACGGCATCTAGCACCTGCTGGCAGCGGTAGCCATCGTAGAAGCCCGGCGATGGGGACGTCCCCTCGGCTATGCCCCGCATGAAACGGCGGACCAGGATGCGAAAGGCCATGAGGCGGTCGTCCCGTTCGTCCACAAAGGGTCGGAACCTGGATGGGATAGGCAGGTCGTGGAGGGCGTTGCCCTCTCCAAACCGGGCCCCCAGCACCACGCCGTCGCTGGGCGGGTTGAACCCCGCCTGGGGCGTGTGCAGGGCGCCCTCGGTACCATAGACCTGGAGAAGGGCGCCGGGGCCAAAGGGGGCCTGAGAGCTGGCGGACATGGAGGCCCAACCGCCGCCGGCCAAAGCGGCGACGAAGCTGAAGCCATCGTCGGCGTCAGTGACCACGGTGTTGCCCGTGGCGGGGTCCACCCGGTTGGGGTCGTGGACGTGGGTCATGCCGCAGACCCGGGACACCTCCCCTGCCCAGTCCCGCAGGCAGTCAATGTAGTGCGAGCCCAGCGCCCCCAGGAAGCCCCCGCCTTCAGTGGCCTGGCTTCCCCAGGCCACAGCCCGCGGCCGGGGGCGCTCTGTGGGACCGCGAAAGAGAGTCATATGGACCGCTTGCACCTGGCCCACGTAGCCCTGTTCCAGCAACTCCTTCAGGTAGGCGCGCCCCGGCGCAAAGCGGAACTCGTGGCTGATCATGGCTGTCCGTCCGGTGCGCTGGGCCTCGGCCAGCATCTGCAAGGCCTCGCCCTGGTCCATGGCAAAGGGCTTCTCGCACAGCACGTGCTTGCCAGCCCGCAGGGCCGCCAGGGCCATCTCGCAGTGGGACGAAGGCGGCGTTGCGATGCTGACGGCATCCAGGCCGTCCATGGCCAGCATCTCCCGGTAGTCTGTGAAGGCGTGAGGGACACTGAAGTCTCTTGCCGCCTTCTCCACGCGCTCCTTGTGGCGGGCGCACACCGCCACCACCTGCGCGCCCTCGGAGAGGAACCCGGGGACGTGCACCGTGGTGCCAAAGCCCACACCGATAACCCCTACCCGGAGAGGATTGACTGCCATGTGCGCCTCCTGAAGATATTGTTTGCCAGGTTGTAGCCCACGCTGGTCTTTCGCCTCACAGCCCGAAGGTATGTGACTGAATAACCTAACCCCCTCTGGTTCCCTCCTTCGTCCCGATTGCATCGGGACTCAAGGACAGGCTCTTCCCCAGGGGAAAGGGGGAGAAGATGGTTTGAAGTCGGTGTGATGCGCCCTTGGCGCATCACACCGATTCTCCAGGGCACCGTCGTCCCCCTCTGCCCCGGGGAGAGAGGGACTTTCCTTGTGGTGGCATCTTTGGCACGGCAAAGCCGTGCCAAAGATGCCACTGACTATTCTCTCCCTTCCCGCTACGGGAAGGGAGAATAAGGGAGTTAGGTTAACCAGTCAACGACCATAAGGCTGGGGCATCGCCGTCCCCAGAAGGGGACTGGGCCATGAGGCCCCTTGCGACTGCTAGGAGCCACGTCCCATGATAGCAGAGACGGAGGGGCGCGGCGTACCGCGCCCCTCCGTCTCCCTCGTTTCCCTGGGGTCCCCTACGGTGTTATTGGCGGAAGGCTTTCGCCCTTGCTGGTGTCGGCGTAGTACCACGCCAGCACGTGGCCATCCTTCAGAGAGAAGAGGTCTGCCCCCACCGGCAGCGGTTCCCACTTGCTGGAAGCCTCGCTCCAGAGGAAGACCAGCCAGAACCTGGGGTTCTGGCCCTTTACACCGAAAAGCGAGTCCACGAAGTGAGACCGGTAGAGGGGGTAGTATTGCGACTCCACCTGGCCTCCGGCCACCGCCTCGGTCAGCTCCCAGGCATCCGTTCCCCTGGGCAACTCCACGTCCCGGAACCAGCGCGGGTCGTCGTCCGCCGCCAGCACCAGCAGGCTGACCTTGATCGTCTCAACCTTCGCTGCCGCCTCAGGCGTAGGGGTGGGCGAAGCCTGGGTGCAGCCAGCCACAACCAACGCAAGAGCCATCAGCAGCGACGCCCACGCTGCTGGCCGAAGGAAGTATTCTGTTTTCCACATGGCAACCTACCTGTTGGCCTTTCTCGCCGCCACGATGGCCGCCGGGGCCAGGGCGACGAAGAACAGGAGGTTGCTGGAAAGGTGGGCCGCCATGAAGAACAGGGCACCGGGGTTGAACAGGGACACCGTCACCCATCGGAGGTACTCCTGGGAGCCAGCCAGGGCAGCCCAGGCGAAGCCAGTATAAAGGTTCGTCGCCAGGTCGTAGGCCAGGGTGGAGGCCACCGCCAGCAGCCCGAAGAGCAAGCTGGCCCTGCTGGGCAGCAAGCGCACCGATCCCGGCTGCGCCAGCCGGCGGGCCGAGGCCCCTGCCAGGGCGTAGGCCGTCTCCGAGGCCATCTCTACGACCAGCAGAGGCATGCCTGAAGGCCCGTATGGGTTGAAGGTGCCGTAGGCGAGCCAGGCTGTGGCCGCCACCAGGGCGCCCCTGCGGAAGCCCAGGGAGTAGCCCGCCAGAAAGACCAGGGTGTCAAAGAGCTTGACGTTGGGGAAACCCCTCAACAGGTAGTTGGAGCCCAGGATGGCCGCCACAATGGCAGCCATCACGCCCGCCTGGACCAGCCAGCGGGGCAGCCTTAGTGAGCCAATGTTCACGCCAGGCGCGAGGACCGCGCTGGCCGCCGCCTCAGTTTTGTGTGGAATCATCGTTTTCTCCTGTGGAATGCTTCTAACAAAAAATCCCTGCTCTACCAGATGCAGGGATAGGGATGCCAGGGGACCCGTCACGTCGGGGCCATCGTGCACCTCCTCTGTATGCGCAGAGTAGAGCTTGGCTCCCCAGGCAGGTCTCCTGACTTACGGATCCTCGCTCGCCAGCGCCTTCCCATCCCAGTGGGACAGTGGCAATGTGCTGGCAAGCTCCCCGCTTACAGTGGCGCAACCGTGGCGGACTTGCACCGCCTTCCCATATTGAGCAAAAGCGCCTGGGGGCAGGTATGTAGTTGTTAAACGTGATGAGAGTATAAGCAAGTGTGCGTGGATGTGTCAATACAAATTGTCTTGAGAATCTGGGCACGGTTCCGCCGTGCCCAGATTCTCACATGTACTGTTTCCCCCTTCCCTATGAGGGAAGGGGGATTAAGGGGGTTAGGTC
>JACQUH010000072.1 GCA_016210375.1 Chloroflexota bacterium | reverse complement strand
ACTTTTTTTCTCCCCCTTCCCTGATAGGGAAGGGGGAACGAGGGGGTTAGGTTGAATTGTTAATGAACTGCTGGTCAGAGCGACAAACCATTTTGAGATAGTTACGTACTCAAGAGCTTGCCCTGAGGGCAGAGAAGGGACATGCTGTTCCTGCGCGGGAACAGAGAGAAGATTGGTTTGAATCGGTGTATTACGGCTTTGCCGCATCACACCGATACCTCAAAGCTCCCTACAGGAAGTAGGTGATGGTGAGCATGTTATAGAGGATGACGGCCAGCATGACGTAGTTCATGATCATGAGCATCCGGACCTTCCCCCGCTGCCAGATGACGCCGCCCAGGGCTATGGCGAAGAGCGCCTTGACGAAAAGCATCCCGGGAATGCCCAGTCGGAGCGCGAAAAGAGTGAGGACAGGGTTCCCTTCCATAGCGCCCATGGAGAGCGCCACCGCTGTCAGGAGCGCGTCCGCCGCGTTGAGCCCGATCCAGTAGCGCAGCGCCATGATGAGACCTCCAACAACAGTCTGGGACCCCCACCGGCGGGCCCTGGGGCAGGCTCGGTCCGGGGGCCCCGTCCGGGACTCGCTCCCTGTTCCAGTGGCGGTCTTGGGTTGCCTGGCCGCTAAAGGAATAAGGATAGAGCAGGGTTCGTGGGCGAACAGCGTACTAAGGATACATTCTGCTGGGCCAAAGGTACTGCCTTTCTGCTGTTTGAGTAAAAGCAGTGATCGGTCGCAAGCGATGTTTCGGAATTTGCGCCCCGTTTCTTGCTATGATTCACGTTACAGGCGTACTTTCGTAGCGCCATTGCGAGCGGGGGTGGAGTCATATATACTCGGAAGAGGGGCAGGAGATTATCCCCAAGGGTTTCCTTTGCCTGCCTGAAAGCCGGCGTATCTGCTCCCTTTGCTGGGAACGTTGACCGAAGGCTAGGTGACGGCTTAACAATCAATAGAGAGCTCACCAGGGACCGTTACGCTTTGTTCTGGTTCCGATGGCGGGAGCCGATTTGGGGACATCCCCGGAGGCGCTCATTGGCAAGCTACGGTTCTCGGGGGAGCTTGATCCCGGCACAATCGGAGGTCCTCAATGAAGTTCCTTGTGGTAGATGATAACCAAGACATTATTGACGCTGTGTCACTGTGCATTAACCTCCGATGGCCCCAGGCGGAGGTGATCAGCACCAGCGAGGGCAGGAAGGCGGAAGGGCTGGTGGAGGAGCAGGCGCCAGACCTGGTGATCCTTGATATTGGGCTTCCGGATATTAATGGTCTGCAAGTGCTGAAGGGGATCAGGGCCTTCTCGGATGTCCCCGTGGTCATGCTAACGGCGCGGGACCTGGACGTTGAAGTCGCCCGGTTTCTTGAGGAGGGTGCGGACGACTACGTGGTGAAACCCTTCAGCCACGTGGAGTTGCTGGGGCGTCTCCAGGCGATCTTCCGCCGGGTCCAGGGGCGGGCCAGCTCCTCCAGCCGGCCCCTGCAGGCCGGGGACTTGCTGATTGACCTGGAAGGGGCTGAAGTGTACAGGGCGGGCGAGCCGGTGTCCCTCACGCGCACGGAGCTGAACATGCTGGCCCACCTGGTCCGGAACGCCCAGCGGGTGGTGAGCTACGAGTCCCTGGCTTCCAACATCCTGCGCGTGACGGAAACCACCGACGCTGACAACCGCCTTGTCAAGGTGCACATCCAGCACCTCCGCGCCAAGCTAGGCGACCCCACCGACAACCCCAGGTACATCGCGAACGTGTACGGCATCGGGTACAAGTTCTTGCCCCAGGTCACCTCCGGTGTGGTCGGCTCCCAGCAGGAGCGCAGGCAGAGCGCAAGTGAGCAGGATAACAGGCGCTAGAAGCTTTCTCAAGAACCTCTTTCGCACCGCCCCCTTATGGTCATTAACAAAATAGCTTATCCCAGCTTAGGCGAGTGCTTCACCCTCACCCTAGCCCTCTTCCCTCAAGGGAGAGGGAACTATTCAAGGGGTGGGGTGGAGGAGCGATTGAAGCGCCTTTCCAACAGCAAAGTTATCTGGTTGAGAACCATAAGGGGGCGGTATCACGCCCCAGCTATAAGGCTGGAGCATAGAAAAGCATTCTGAGATCGTTTCTCAGTTCCTTTGTCGCGTGCTAAAGCCACTGCTCTGCAAGATTTAGCAGATCTTTACGGTCTTTACGCCAATCCTGCGCTTCCTCGTAATACACTGCGTCTCCTATAATGCGTGAAGGGCCGAAAGAGGAAGCACGAGGTGCTCACCGGTAGAACCCTGGTCGCCCACTCACGCCGGGCTCCTTAGCGGATCCGGACCAGGAGTGCTCCTGGAAGCCGCTGGTGCGATGGATTCGCCCGCGCGATGCCAGTGCATAGAGATGGGGAGCATGGTGACCACACGCGTCATGATCGTTGAGGACCAGCCGCAGTTCCAGGAGCTGGTAAAGCTGCTGCTCTCCCTGGACCCGCAGTTTGAAGTGGTGGGATCGGTGACAACAGGGGAGGAGGCCCTGCAGGAGATTGCCCAAGCCCATCCAGACCTGGTCTTGCTGGACTTCCGCCTGCCAGGGATTGACGGGCTTGAGACGGCGCGGCGCATCAAGAAGGAGCACCCCGCCACGAAGATCGCCCTGGTCACGGCCCATACGGAGGAGGTCCTCTCCAGGTTGGCCAAAGAGGCAGATATCCTGGAGGTGATCCCCAAAGCAGCCCTGAACCTGGACCGGATCCAGAAGCTGTTGGAATCGCCGTAATGGAGCATTCCGGCAGGGGCGCTAGTGGCTGCTCTCTTGAGCTTGAGCGCCCCTGGGCGCCGCCCTTCCTCTGCCTCCTTCTCCCCAGGGACAACCAGAGGACGGGGCATCCCGATCATCTCCCTGTCCACGCCACTCTGCCCAGGAGAGACCTGTCGGGCGCCGGCATTTCCCCACTTTCCCGTCTCTTTGCCGTTTCTTTACCAGAACCTGTCTCTTCTTGACCGATAGCCTAACAGGACTGGACTACGCTAGAGGTGTTCGTTGCTCCTTGGGGCTCAGAGAAAAGGAGCGTCAGCTTGGCGTCTGGAGGGGCGTTCGGCATGGCATCAGGCTACGACGAGTTCACGCGTCAGAACTGGGGCTTCCTCTCTGAAGAAGAGCAGTCCCGCATTGCAGGGACCCGCGTGCTGCTGGCGGGATGCGGCCTGGGGAGCAACATAGCGCTCCTGGCAGCCCGCCAGGGGTTCTGCCGCTTCATCGTCGCCGATGGGGATGTGGTGGAGCTGAGCAACCTGAACCGGCAGGCCTTCCGCAGAGAGCATGTGGGTCAGAACAAGGCCAGAGCGACGGCGTCCCTGGTCCAGGAGGTCAACCCCCAGGCCCAGGTGCACGTAATCCCTTTCTTCCTCCAGGCGGAGGATGCCAGCGCCCTTGTGCAGCAGTGCGACGTGATCGTAAACATGGTGGACCCTGGGCCTGCGCTGCACGGCCTCATGGCCGCCGCCAGGGAGCAGGGCAAGTTTACCCTCTTCCCGCTCAACATTGGCTTTGGGGGTATCCTGCTTGCCTTTGGCCCCGAGTCGCCAACCCTGGAAGACCTCGTGGGCTCGGATACCGACCCGGCTCTCTTCGTCAACATTGTGGAGCGGCTCATCTTTTCCTTGCCGTCCTACCTATTGCAGTATGCGTGGGTGGCCGAGAAGGTCAAGCAGGAGCGTCTGGCTCCCCCTCAGCTCGGCGTGGCTACCGCCATAACAGCGGCGATGGTCGTTCGGGGCATGGTAAGCGTGACCCTCGGTTCGCCCCTTGCCGTTGTTCCAACGGTCGCGATCCTGGACAGCCGGGAGCCACGCCTGATCGGTTGGCCCGCATCAAGAGTGAGCCCTGTATCGTGAGGTGCGTATGGAAGCCATAGACCCTGGCGAACGGCGCCACTGGAGGGAGTACTGTTCCATCATCCAGTCCCCCCTTGGGCAGTTCCTGGATGTGCAGAACACATTGCTCTCGGAGCAGCTCTCCCAGCTTGCTGCGGGGCAGTGGACCTCCATTTTCCCCAGCAAGAGACCCTTTAAGAGTATCCAGGAGTTCCGGAGGGTCGCTCCGCTGCATGAGTGGCGGGACTACCTGGACGTCCTGCGGCCCGAGACCTACAACACGGGGGGTGAAGAGGTCCAGTGCTGGGTGCAGACCTCCTGGTGCCACGGGACATGGAAACAGGTCCCCTGGACGCGCCGGTTCTTTGACGCCCAGTGTCGCCACACCATCGCTGCCCTCATGATGTCGGTGGCCCGCCGGGAGGGTGAGGTACGCCTTAACAAAGACTTTCGGGTGCTTCCCCTCCTCCCGGGGACGCCCTTTGCCTCGGCATGGCTTGGGCAGGCCGTAACCCAGCGGGGTGTCGTGAACTCCTACCTTGAGGAGCAGAACGACGACAGCGCCACTATGCCGCAGCGCATGCAGGCGGGCATCCAGCGCAGCCTGAGGACTGGCGTGGACTGCGTTGTCGGCATGGCGAGTACGCTCTTGATGGCGCGTCGCGAGTTTCAGCGCATGACGGCGAACACCCACTTCCCCAGCTTCGCCGCCTCCTTTGGCATCCCCTCCGCCGTGCGGCGGGAGCTCCTGAAGCTGAGCGGGTTCAGGAACAGTCACCCCTTGGAGCCCGGCTCCCTCCTTTCGCCGAAGTCGGTCATCACCTGGGGGGCGGACACAACCTTTCTGACCCCAGCCCTGGAGGCCCAGTGGGGGGGCCGGGTGCTGCAGCTCTACGCCTCCAGCGAAGCCGGCATCCTGGCTATGCAGGACTGGCGGAGGCGGGGCCTGATCTTCCTCCCCACCAGCGCCTTTCTGGAGTTCCGGCCAGAGGACGCGGAGCCAGAGGCCGGATCGTTGCTCCTGCTGGACCAACTGGAGGAGGGAGGTTGCTACGAGCCTGTCCTCACCAGCTTCTACGGCATGCCTTTCCTGCGCCTGCGACAGGGGGACCTGCTGCGCGTCGTGCGGCACAACGAGCATGGCGTCCCAGAGTTTGAGTTCGTCTCCCGCGCGGACGATGTCATTGACATCGGCAGCATCGCCCGGATAGACAGGCCAACCTTGGCGGAGGCGCTGGCCTCTGTCGGCGTGGAGAATGGCCAGTGGGAGGCGAAGAAAGAGTACCTGGACGGCAGGCCGATGCTCTGCCTGTACGTCGCCGACCACGCGGGGCGGGAGGGGGAGCTTCAGCGGCGGGTCCACCATGCCCTGGGCAAGATTGACCCTCACTATCGCGAGGCTGCCTTCACCTTGCGCTACCCGCCCCTGCGCGTGGTCACCCTTCCGGCGCCGCCCGTGCTGAACGGGGTGGCTGTTCCGGAAATGGTGAGCGCGGCCTTGTAGCAAAGGAGGTCGTGCCTGCAGCTCCGGTGGAGTTCGGCCTGTTCGCCCTGAACTCTCGGTAGGAGGAATGGGCCAGCTCCCCCGTTCCTGTTGCTACTGTCCTGCCATAGAGGAACTATCTCAAACGATCTCCTGGCAGGCAGCGCCCCCTAAGAAACTATCTCAAAATGGCTTTTTCACCCCAGCCTGATGGCTGGGGCATGGGCCCGCTCCCTTATGGTCGTTGACCAAATACTCTACCGTTTGGGTTCCGACCTAACCCCCTCTGGCTCCCCCTTCCCGCACGGGAAGGGGGAGAAAATTGTTTTGAATCGGTGT
>JACQUH010000001.1 GCA_016210375.1 Chloroflexota bacterium | reverse complement strand
CTTGTGTACCGCCCCCTGAAGGTCTTTGACTGACTAACCCAACCCCCTCTAGCTCCCCCTTCCCGCACGGGAAGGGGGAAGACATAGGTTTGAATCAGCGTGATGCGGCCTTGCCGCATCACGCTGATTCTTCAGAATATCATCCCCCTCTCCTCCCAGGAGAGGGGGACCACAGGGGGAGAGGTTTGGTCTCATTGACGTCATAATGGTTCAATGACCATAAAGGGGCCGGCATGATGCCACAACCTTCAGGCTAGGGAAAATGAAAACTATTTGAGACTGTTACCAAGCCCACCCCAGTCCTGGAACCCAACAGCATCTTTCCCAGGAACCTTTCACCTGCTACCCTTATGCCTAACGCTTTCGCCTTAGAGGTCCTATGCCCATCGCGCTGCTGATAGACTTCGGTAGCACCTACACCAAGGTTGCCGCCGTGGACCTGAACCAGGACCGGTTTCTTGGCCACGCTCAGGCCCCAAGCACCGTGGACACCGACGTGACCCAGGGCCTCTTGCGCGCGATCCACCTGCTCCGGGAGCAGACTGGCATCCGCGATGAGCAGGTCACCCTGCGCCTGGCCTGTTCCAGCGCCGCCGGCGGCCTGCGCATGGCCGCCGTGGGGTTCATCGGCCGCCTCACCGCCGAAGCCGCCAACCGGGCGGCCCTGGGCGCCGGCGCCAAGGTCATCACCGTCACCGAGCGTAAGCTCACTGGACGCTCCACGGCAGAGTTGGAGCAGGCCAACCCGGACATCATCCTGCTGGCCGGGGGCGTTGACGGCGGCAACTACGACGTCATCCTTCACAACGCCCAGCAGATCGCCAGCTCCACCGTCCGGGCCCCTGTCGTGGTGGCGGGCAACGCCCAGGTTACCGACCAGGTCTGCGCCATCTTCCGCAGCGCAGGCCAGGCCAGCTACGGCTGTGAGAACGTCATGCCCGCCCTGAACACGCTGAATGTAGAGCCTGCCCGCAAGGTCATCCAAGAGGTGTTCATACGCCATATCGTCAAGGCCAAGGGCCTGGACCGCGCCGCGAAGTACGTGGGCGGTGTCGTGATGCCCACCCCCATGGCGGTGCTCCGCATGGCGGAGTTGCTGGCCACGGGCGAAGATGGAGAGCCTGGCCTGGGCGACACCATGGTGATAGACATCGGCGGCGCCACCACGGACGTGCACTCCGCCGCCTGGGGCAAACCCACCGATGGCCACGTCCCAGCGGCGGGGCTCCAGGAGCCCTTCGCCAAGCGCACGGTGGAGGGCGACCTGGGCCTGCGGGTCAGCGCCCTCTCTCTGCTAGAGGCGGCACAGCGCTCCAGCCCGAACCTCCCACAAGCCATCGCCTCTCGCCTGGAAACCACCGAGGCCCAGAGCCGGGCCGAGTACCTGGCCGCTCACACCTCCACGCTGCCCCACACAGTGCAAGAGCAGGAGATGGACCGCGCCATGGCCACCGCCGCCACCTGGATGGCCGCAGAGCGCCACGCTGGCTTCTACGCCCAGGAGAATGGCGCCGGCCCTACCGTGCTGTACGGCAAGGACCTCACCGACGTCCGGGCGCTAATTGGCACTGGCGGCGTCTTCGCCTTTGGGTCCAGCCCCTTCCAGCCCCTCCTGGCCAGCCTATACGACCGGGCCAACCCCTTCTCCCTGCGGCCCAGGGCCCCGGAGCTGTACGTGGACAGCCACTACGTCCTGTACGCGGGGGGCCTATTGGCCTCCGTGCACCCTGGCAAGGCCCTGCGCGTCGTCAAAGGGTCCCTGGCGCGCGTGCCAGCCCTCGCCCCTACGCCCGACTAGCCCGGCCCTCGCGCCGCTCGTGGACAACCGATGCAGGGACTGCTGGGGCACACCACTGAACAGAGAACATGGCCCTTTCAACAACCAAAACCAACACAAACACCCCTTCCCCGCAGCATGCTGTGTAGTGATTCACATGTATCGTTTGTTTTGGGAAACTATGGGCACAACGCTTGCTGCCCTGGACCTCTCCCTCTGTCTCTCCCTCTCCGCACGGAGAGGGAGAGAGTATTCCCCCTTCCCGTGCGGGAAGGGGGACAGGGGGTTAGGTCGGACTGGGTAGCGAAGCGTTAGAAGCGCTACACTAGCATTGGCCGAAGGAGGCACCATGGCACAGTGGAATGACATCAGAATTACTATGTCCGATGCCGCTCATCGCGAAGGTTGGGCAAACCAACATTACCAGTTTCTCCGCTCTAGAATGCTGCCGGCGCTTGACCAGTTGGGTGTGAACCGGATTCTGGTCATGCATTACTTTAGCCCGGGCAAGTACGACTACATCCGGCTTTTTGTCTGCACTGAGCCCGAGGAGTGGGCCAAGGTAGAGCATTCGCTTACCCGCTTTCAAGAGGAACAGATCATTCTAGGTTATCAGTTTGAAGCCTGGGACCCGGAGGCGTATGCGAAAGAACGAGTCGCCAGGGCCCATAGGAGCGCCATGGCTAGCGGCAGGCTGGGCCAGGACCTACCCGCCAAAGGATGGTCGGTAGTGGGACGCAAGAAGGATGGCGGCTGGACCGTTGTCCCAACGGATCAGGACGAGAAAATAAAGGTGTTGGCGGAAATGGTATCCGACGTTGTTGGGCAGTGTACCAGAGCCTTCTATAGCCATATCCAAGAGAGACCAGACGACCGCTGGCTAACGGCGATCTTCATACATCTATTGTTGAATTCCCTTTGCTTTGAGACCTATGCTGAAGAGGAAATCCGATCCCTTCCTCTGGGCTAGCCCTGGATAGTTTGACGAAACCTTCAAGTTCTTGACCAAGTAAGCACTAGTCTACTGTACTCCAAGCCTGGACACCTTAGCGAGTAACTAAGGACACCAGGCCAGTCGGGGTCTTGACGGAGTGATGTATCATGGGGAGAAGTTCATGGGTAACTGCAAGGAGGGTAGAGTAATGGCATCCATGGGTAAAGTGCCTTTCGGAGCATTAAAGGGGGTACAGGTAGTTGAGTTTGGCGAATACCTCCCCGGACCCCTGCTGGGCATGCTTTTGGCGGACCAGGGGGCAGAGGTGATAAAGGTGGAGCGTCCAGGCGGCGACCCTGCCCGAAAGGAACCTGCCTTCGCAGTTTGGAATCGTGGCAAACAATCTATTGTGCTAGACCTGAAGAATGCGCGGGACCTGGGCCGTGCCCGTGAGCTCAGTCAGAGGGCGGATGTGGTGATTGAGAACTTTCGCCCGGGAGTTGCCGACAGACTGGGCATCGCGTACACCGCCCTGGCGCAGTCAAACTCTGGCCTCGTCTACTGTTCATTGCCAGGATTTGGTGAGGAAAGCCCCTTTAGAAACCTGAAGGCCTGGGATGGTACTGTAGAAGCGGTCACTGGGACCTATTGGCGCGATCCGGAGTTCGGCCGGGTCGTCTCAAAGCCGGGTAACATCAAACCATCCTTCACGTCCGTCCCTCTGGCAGGCACTTACGCAGCGATGTCAGCGTCAGCAGCCGTGGTTATGGCCCTCATCGCACGGCAGCGAACAGGGAAGGGGCAGCGTATAGAGGTCCCTCTACACAGCGCCATGTTTACCGCGATAGGTACTGGGCTGACCCGTGTCCTTGAAAGACCCCAACCGGACTATGGAGGCGGCCCTCTTGCTTGGACGGGGTCGTTAGTGCGCACCTACGAGGGCGCCGACGGACGCTGGGTACAGGTCCAGCGGTCTGGCCTCAGCGACAATGAAGGTTCACTTCGCCTGTTCTTTGGGGCCGTTGGGCACCCGGAATGGACGGAGGAGGCGATCGCAGACTCGCCAAACGGACGGTCCCCAGAGAATTCCCAGAAATGGCTTGGACGAATGCGGGATATTTTCAAGACGAAAGCAGCTCAGGAGTGGGAGGACCTCTTTGATAAGGCTGGGGTACCCTGTGCGGTATGCCGTACCATGGAAGAGTGGATGGAGAGCGAGCACGCCATCGCCTCTGGCATGGTAGTGGAGGTAGATGATCCACAATACGGGGCAATGAAGCAGCCTGGGGTACAGGTTCGGCTCCGGGGCACTCCTGGTGCAATTAGGGGACCAGCCCCAAGGATGGGAGAGCATACCAGCGAAATCCTGGCAGACCTCAGGAACCCCCGTCCCAGAGCGCAGGACACGCGCCCCTCTCCTGGTCCCAGAACCAACCTCACGAGTGTGTTGCAGGGAGTGCGGGTCTTGGATCTCTGCATTATCCTGGCCGGCCCGACCTGCGCTCGGATCCTTGCCGAGTACGGCGCAGATGTTATCAAGATTGACGAGCCAAGCCGAGGTCTGCCGCCAGACCCGAGAAACTTTGAGCTGAATCGCGGCAAACGGAGCATACTCTTAGACCTCAAGACTGCGGAAGGGCTGAAGGTCTTCTGGAGGCTCGTAGACACTTCGGACGTCATTGTGGAGAACTACCGGCAAGGAAAGCTTGACAAACTTGGCATTGGCTACGAAGACGTCAAGAAGCGGAAGCCTGACATCATTTATGCTTCCATGAATACATTCGGCTATGATGGCCCCTGGAGCCACCGTCCCGGCTGGGAGCAACTCGCCCAGGCTTGTGGTATACAAGTCAGGGAGGGAGGGCGAGGCGACCGGCCCTTGCTGATGCCCTACGCTGTTGACGATTTTGGTACGGGCATCATGTGTGCTTATGCTGTTGCTCTGGCCTTGCACGAGCGCAACCGTACAGGGCGTGGACAAAAAGTAGATTCGGCTCTAGCGCACACCGCTGGCCTGTTGCAGTCGCGGTTCATGCTGGATTTCCAAGGATTCCAGCGGAAGGAGGTAGAAGGGCCAGAGGCGTTGGGACTTTCCGCCCTCAGCCGGCTCTACGAGGCCAGTGATGGATGGCTCTACCTTGCCTGTGTAGGCCAGCAGGATTGGAGACGTCTGACTGCGCTAAGGGCATTCGCTTCATTGGCTTCTGTTCCCAGCTTTGCTACCCCGGAAGGACGCGAAGCGCATGACAAGGAACTGTCCAATGCGCTTACAGACATTTTTGCTGAGGCCTCTGTGAGCCATTGGACAGATCAACTCGCGCAGTCTGGGATCAGCGCGGTTAAGGCCCTATCGGTGGATGAGTTTAGGGATGACCCCGCGGTTCGGAAGGCGGGGTTGGTGGTTACACGAGAACACGAAGGCTTTGGGAAGGTAGATCACGTCGGCAGTGTCGTGCGCCTTTCCATGACGCCCATGCAACTCGGTGCGCCTAATCCTTCCAAAGGCAAGGATGCTGATGAGATCCTTGGCGAATTGGGGTACACGAAGGAAGATATCCAGCGCCTCCAGGCAGCCCGCGCTGTAGTTCGTCCTGGAACGTGAACCTGGAACTCTAAGGAGAAAGCTTTCGCCACCGGTTTTGTTGCTGGAGGGAGAGGTGCGTCCGGTGAGATTTCTCGAACCCCTCCCTTAAGGTTCGTCGGGCTGATGCTCTGTCCCCTCTCCAGTTTCTGGCTCGTTGAAGGGATGCGGTTTTGCCCTTCTCATGGGTGAGTCCGAGAATAGCGGTGATTCAATAATGAATAAGGTCTTCCTCTCATGTGCGGAGGCCGTGGCGGACGTGCCAGACGGCGCCGTCATCATGATCGGTGGTTTCGGGGGGGCCGGTGGTATGCCTCAGTGCCTCATCCAGGCCCTGCGTGAGCAGGGGGCTAAGAACTTAACCATCATTAGCAACACGGGAGGACTGGCCGGCTTTGGCGCCCTGAGCGGTTCCGTGACTATAACTCACAACGTTCTCATTGAGAGTGGGCAGGTGCGGAAAGTGGTGGCGTCCTTCCCTGTCTCTGCTTCACCTTCTCGGCCCAATGCATTTGAAGTACTGTACCGCCAGGGCAAGGTAGAGCTGGAACTGGTGCCCCAGGGAACCCTGGCAGAACGCATCCGCGCAGGTGGCGCCGGCATACCTGCCTTTTACACGCCCACGGGCGTAGGCACGGCGGTTGCTCAGGGCAAGGAGACCAGGGTCTTTTATGGCCAGGAGTGCGTGTTAGAGCATGCTCTGAAAGCGGACTATGCTTTCCTTCGGGCGAACCGGGCGGATACCACGGGCAACCTGGCCTACAAGGGGACCTCACGCAACTTCAGCCCTCTGATGGCCACGGCGGCGCGAGTCACCGTGGCGGAGGTAGACGAGATTCTGGAGTCAGGATGTATAGACCCGGAGGTAGTAGCGACGCCTGGGATCTACGTGAAGCGTTTGGTGAAGAGGTAAGCCATGCCTGAGCGCCTGAACCGGGAGGCCATCGCCATGCGGGTGGCCAAGGAGTTGCCCGATGGGGCGTACGTCAACCTGGGCATCGGTATCCCCACGCTCGTGTCCCAGTTCGTCCCCGAGGGCCGGACCGTCGCTTATCACAGCGAGAATGGCTTGCTGCGGTACGGGCCCCTCGCAGCGCCGGGTCAGGAGGATATTGACCTCATCAACGCCGGCGGCCAGTTCCTGCTACCAGTTCCTGGAATGGCCTTCTTCAACTCGGCAGAGGCCTTTGCCATGATCCGCGGCGGCCACATAGATGTAACGGTGCTGGGGGCCTTCCAGGTATCTGAGCGGGGCGACCTGGCTAACTGGATGCTGTCCTCTCGGGGTGTTGGCAACATCGGCGGAGCCATGGACCTGGCCGCTGGGGCCAAGCGAGTCATCGTGGCTATGGAGCACACTGACCCCCTGGGCAACCCAAAGATTGTGCGGGAATGCTCCTATCCTCTCACTGGGCAACACTGCGTCAGCCTCATCATCACTGACGTAGCAGTAATTGAGGTAGGCGCAGCAGGTTTACGCTTGCGGGAGATAGCCCCTGGCTGGACGCCTGAGGCTATCCAGGAGATTACAGAACCCAGGCTTGCTGTTGCCGATAACGTAAAGGAAATAACTCTTTAGGACGGCGTTTGCCCCAACCTATCCCTAAAAGGGCTTTCTGTACCCCAGCCCTTCAGCCGAAGGACTGGGGCATTGTGCCGCCCCCTGAAGGGGGCGGTGCCCTGCCGGTTTTGGGATAGCTTCCGTCTTCACAACAAGAAATGCTACCCTCCCCAGCTTTGGTGCAGACCACGAGGGTACCGCCTGAGGGCATGGGAGTGCACCATGGAACGGAACAAGGGGGCAAGGGAGGCAAACGGGCAAGGGAGGAGACAGCACGGCGGAAGGAGCGCCGCCGGTGGAGATGGGGGGAGGGGAGGCGCCACTCGTGGCAGCCAAATGTTAGAATGCAGGCACTTGGGTGTAGGAAGGCAAATATGCAGGGCAAAGTGCAACTGACGGCGGTCATTGCACGAGAAGGGGACGGCCACGTGGCCCTGTGCCCTGAGCTGGACATTGCCAGCCAGGGAGACACTGTTGAAGAGGCGAAGGCAAACTTACAGGAAGCATTGGAAGGGTTCTTTGAGACGGCCAGCGCTAGGGAGATAGAAGACCGGTTGCAAAGGGAAGTGGTTGTGGTAGAACCAACGGCGAATCTGAGTGAAGCTGGCTGGACTATTTCAGTGGGCTCATTTGAGGGAAAGGGTATCATTCTGTGAACATAGTACCCAGAGCCAATTTCAGGGACTCCCGTGATATTCCCGCTGCTATGGCATCCAGAGACCCGAGGGAACTTTCTTTCAAGGATGATGGTGTCGTCATTGATCTGAGGAATTGCGACTTCGTTTGGCCATCTGCGGCGCTCTGGTGTGTTGTTTATTCCTTATTGGCTAGGAAACGAGAGAGTCGCGTGGATCTGTTGGTTCCTAGCAACTTAGGGGTGTGTTCGTATTTGGCTTCCATCGGATTCTTTGATCTCTTGAAAAAAGAGCAAATCGCTGTTGACGATAGAGGGATACCTCAACCAAGAGGACAGCAATACATCTTGCCACTCACCAGGTTCACCGCGACCATAGAAGTGGACCACCTGATTAACAGCACCTACGAGCGACTCCAGCAATTGGGGCAAGGTTCAGCGAATCTGTACGCGATAGTTAGCGAAAACTTCGGGGAACTTGCTATGAATGCTGTCCAACACGCACAGTCCCCCATTGGTGCCTTCGGCCTGATACAATTCTACACATTTGCTCAGGGCGAGAGATTCGTATGCGCCGTCGCGGATGGTGGCATAGGGGTCCGTAAGTCGCTTGAGAAGAATCCTGCCAACGTGGGCAGGGTTCCATATGACTGGGTTGCCCTGGAGTATGCAACGAAGGAGCGAGTAACAGGGACGCTTGACAGTCACAGGGGAATAGGGTTGTTTGGAGTTGCGGAGGACATGCGTAAGCCTGAAAGAAGCCTCTTGTTTCACTCAGGGATTGGGTCGCTTATGATAGAGGGACTGACTCCATCTGACGCAAGGAGGGTGAATTTGTTCCCTGGTACTCTTGCATCAATGTTTATACCTACGTAGGTCATTATGAATCCCATAAAAGTACGCGACAATCTAAAACAGCCGATCGGCGTTAGCCGGGAATCCGCAAGGACGCTTCAGCCTCTAGTTCAACGGGTTTTTTTTCAGAACCCTTCTGCCCTAGAGATTGATTTCTCCGGGATGGGTGGGTTCACGCCCTCTTTCTTTGATGAACTGCTGTCCATCATTGAGGAAAGCGCTGGGGAGGCCAACTGGAAAGTAGACTTCACCAACGTGCCCACCGAGTTCTCTTCAAAGTTTGCGGCGATTTGCAGAGGCCGTGGCTTGAATGCAGAAACCAAGCAAGGCGCGTGGTCCTTAACTGGGGACAAGCGCAGGGCTGTCGCCTGATTCCCCCCTACCCCAACACCGCCAGCAGCTCCCCTACCCTCCCCACCCGCTCCCGCAACGTGTCCAGGCGCTGGCGCTCCTTGTCCACCACCTCCTCCGG
>JACQUH010000069.1 GCA_016210375.1 Chloroflexota bacterium | reverse complement strand
GGGGAAGGTGGTGCGGAAGTGGGTAGAGGGGCCCCAGCACATCGTGGAGATAGAGGTGTGGTCTGAGAACCAGCGGGGGGAGGTCATTTCGCCGTCGAAGTACGAAATCGTCCTGCCGTCCAAAAGCGGCGGCTACGTGCCGATGTAGGTCGCCCCAGCCAAGCCAATACAATTGCCCAGCCCACAAACAGAAGGAGGAGATATGACGACAGAAACAGAGCGGCGAGCAGCACGGGAGGCGGCGGCATCCAACTACGGGAAGATCACCGAGCAAGGCATCGGCAGCATGCAGGCCCGTATGGGGACCTATTACTATGGCGGGCGTTGCCTTGGAGAGGTCAGCGCAGACGAGATACGCATGATGGCGCTGCGGGAGGGGGAGCGGAACCCCCTGTACCTGGACGAGGAGTACGGCAAGAAGACCCGGTACGGCAGTATGATCGCCCCAGGCGCTCCCTCCCACCGCAACTTCAGCGCCACCAACCTGGGCGGCCTGCCCGGAGTCATGAGCTTCAATGGAGGGGGGCATACCGACCACTACCGAGTGGTGCGACCGGGAGACATCGTCGGGACCACCTTCCGTCCGTACAAGATTGTCACCAAAACCAGCCGGTACGCCGGGCACTCGGCCGTGCAGTACTCCCAGGGCATCACCATCAACCAGGACGACGAGGTGGTCGCCAAGCACCATGCCTGGAGCGTGCGCACGGAGCGGGCGCCGGCCAGAGAGCGGAACACCCTTGGCGGCATTGGCCTAGCGACGTGGACCAGGGAGCAGATTGAGGCTATCTGGGACGAGTACGACAAGGCGCAGGTCCGAGGCGCTTCGCCCCGATACTGGGAGGATGTGAAGGTGGGGGACGACCTTCCGGGCACGACTCACGGCCCCCTCCGACGATCTACAGTCGTCTTCAACGCCCACTTTGACATCTTCAGCCCCGGGCTCGGCTCCAGCCCTGGAGGGAACTTCTTCTACCGGTGGGATACCTTCCGAAGGTACAGGGCCTTTGCGGAGCGGGACCCGGTGACGAACGTGCCCGACCACCCGCACCGGGGACACTGGCAGGACGGGATGGCGGCGCTGATCGCCCTTCCCGGCATCTATGCCCTGGGCCACGGGGCGGGCACGGGCCGAATCGTGCGCGACTGGATGGGAGACGATGCCTTCATCCGGCTGGAGCACAACGAGCGGCGGCGCTTCTTCATTGAGAGCGACGTCCGCTGGGTGAAGGGGAAGGTGGTGCGGAAGTGGGTAGAGGGGCCCCAGCACATCGTGGAGATAGAGGTGTGGTCTGAGAACCAGCGGGGGGAGGTCATTTCGCCGTCGAAGTACGAGGTGGTGTTGCCATCCAAGAGCGGCGGCTACGTGCCGATGTAGGTCGGCGCATCCAGGCCAACGCAATTACCCAGCCCATAGATACGGAGGAGGAACGTCAATGACGACTGCTACCAAGTACAAAGAGTTGACCGATCAGATGTTTGATGAGGCCCGTCAACTCATCGGAGTACCCTTGCGACGTCTTGTCGTGCAGACGACAGCCTCGCGGGACCTCGTCTGTCGCTTCGGCTTGTCCATTGGGACACGGAACAACCTCTACCTATCGGAGAATCTGGCCAGCACGAACGTGTACGGGAAGCAAGTGGGGCACCCCACCATGCTTTACTGCTTCAACGACACCATGGTGGCCCCCAAATTCCCTGGCATCCATGCCATCTACGGCGGAGCCGACTGGGAGTGGTTTGCTCCCATTCGGGTCGGCGATAAGATCCGGTCCGAATCCAAGCTCATAGACGTCCAGGAAAAGCACGGGCGGTTCTGTGGCAGGATGGCGCTAGAGATCGGGGAGACGACCTTCCACAATCAGCGTGACCGGCTGGCGGCCAGGGCCATCTCATACGTACTGCGGACACCCCGGGATGCTGCTGTCAAGAACGCAAAGTACCTGGGGATGTCAAAGTACGCCTATAGTGAGGCCGATTTGCAGCGCATTGACAAGTCCTATGACGCCGAGGAGGTTCGTGGGGCGGTCCCTCGCTACTGGGAAGACACTCAGATCGGGGAGGAACTCACCCCGGTGGTCAAGGGGCCTCTCGCCACCGACGACATGCTCTGCTTTATGGATGCTTTGGGGGGCATTCTCGCCGAAGCTTACTTTGTGGACTACGCCCGCAGGCATCCGGACTATGTCTACTGGGACCCGGTGACTGGCCACCCCGAGAGCTGGGAAGTAACCATGGCCAAGGATTCGGCGGCGAGGGAGTTCGGGTTCCCGGGTGTTCACGACACAGGCATCGGGCGGATATGCTGGGCGGAGGATCTTATCACCAACTGGATGGGCGATATGGCCTGGCTGCGATCCCTGAAGATGCGCCTCGTCCGGCCGTGTCTTGAATACGATACGACCTGGTCCAAGGGCAAGGTGGTCAAGAAGTACTCCGAGGGGCCACAGCGCCTGGTGGACCTGGAGGTATGGTGCGAGGACCAGCGGGGTGAGGTGACCGCGCGGGGTAGTGCCACTGTTGCCCTCCTCACCAGAGAAGTGGACATTCTTCTGCCCCAGCTCAGATTCCCTGGTGGATACCCAAAGGGGTGGGCCGGTCTGTAAAGAGCGGTCCGCCTCCGGGCCTGGCACAAGCGCGGTGACCTCGCTGTCTGTTCGGCTGGCCAGCAGACAGCGAGGGGCCAGCCCTGGTGCAACACCCGCGGACCTTGCCCAAGGTGGTCAGTGTGCTCTCGTCTCAGCCATAGGAGGTCGCCTGTGTCGGTGAAAGCCCTGGCCGGAGTGCGGGTCGTTGAGTTCAGCCGCCGCGTGTCCGTATCCTGCTGTGCGAAGGTGCTTGCCGATTTCGGAGCCGAAATCATCAAGGTAGAGACGCCTGGTAGCGGGGATCCGGCGCGACAACATGGCCCCTTTCCGGGCGACCGGCCTGATCCGGAGAAGAGCGGGCTCTTCCTCACGCTGAATACCAACAAGAAGGGTGTAACCCTTGACGCGCGATCGCCCAAGGGCCGTGAACTGCTGACGCAACTGCTGCGCAAGGCTGACGTCTTCGTCTACGACCTGACCCCCGCCGAAGCAGATGCCCTCGGCCTTACCCACGCCGACCTGAACGCCGAGAACCCCGGCCTTGTCTGCACGCTCATCACACCGTATGGGGCCACAGGTCCTTACAAGGACTTTCAAGGGGCCGACCTCTCGGTCAACGCCGCGGGAGGCATAACCCACGGCGTTGGCTTCCTCAACAGAGAGCCGCTGTGTCTGCCGCTCTTCCAGGTTTCCTATATGGCGGGCCTAACCGCGGCCATCGCGACGACCATGGCGGTCCTGTACCGAGGGGCTGGCGGGGAAGGGCAATTGGTTGATATCAGCGAGTCGGACGTCCTGGCGGTGCTCATTGATGGGATTCACCTACCGACCTACGTCTACCGGGGCACTTCTGGCCACCGGAACGGGCGTCGCGCGCGCATGGGGCGTTTCCCGAACACCGTCATTGAATGCAAGGATGGCTGGGTCTGTCTTCACGTGCCACAGCTTGAGCAATACCTGCGCTTTTTCAAGATGATCGGAGAGCCCGAGTGGGGAAAGAATCCTCGGTATCGTGATCGGAGGGCAATGGCGGAGGAGTACCCGGACGAGGCGGAGGCTCTCCTTGCACCGTGGTTCAAGAGCCACACCAAGCAAGAGGTGCTTGAGCAGCTCATGGCCTACCACGTACCCGGCTCTCCCGTCCTGACGACCGACGACATCTTCCACAGCACCCACTTGCGGGAGCGGGGGTTTTTCTCGGTACTGACGCATCCGAATGCTGGCGCCCTGGAGTATCCCACCCCCCCCTATCGCATGTCCGATACGCCGACCGAGCTCGTCCAGCCCGCGCCGACCTTAGGCCAACATAATGCACAAGTATTTGTGGACCTGTTGGGCCTGGCGCCAGACGATCTGAAGCGGCTTGCAGCGGACGGCGTGGTGTAGAGACGAGATTCCTTCCTGGGCAGGATTGAACAATGCAACAAGCGCTGAGCGGCTCCAGGGTCGTAGACTTTGGCACTGCGTTGGCAGGCCCGCTGGTGGGGGCGCTGCTGGCCGACATGGGCGCCGAAGTCATCAAGATTGAGAGCAAAACGCGCCTTGATGGGTTTCGCATGGGACGGCCCATCATCGGTCAAGATACTGCCGGCGGCGATGAAGGGAAATGGCCGGACCTCATGCCCGGGTTCCACGCCGTAAACCGGAACAAGCTCAGTGTGACCGTGGACATGAAGACGCCAGACGGGGTCCGGCTCGTGAAGGCGTTAATCAAGAAGAGCGACGTTGTGACCAACAACTACGCCCCCGGTGTCCTGGGGCGGCTGGGCCTGGACTACCCAAGCCTGGCAAAGGAAAACCCTCGCCTGGTGATGGCTTCCATGCCAGCGGCGGGCCTGACGGGACCCCTGCGCGACATGGTCTCCTATGCCTCTGTCGTCGCCGCCGCTTCGGGGCTCATGAGCATGATCGGCTACGAGGACGGCGAGATGGTAGGCCAGGTGCAAGGCCCGTGGGGCGATGTGGTGGCCTCGCTCACCGTTACGATGGGGATCGTCGCGGCCCTACGGCACCGGCACGTGACGGGGCGTGGCCAATTCATAGAGATCGCCCAGATAGAAGCCCAGACGACCATGCTGGGCGAGGCCCTGATGGACTACCAGATGAACAAGCGGGTTCGCGGTCCGCAGGGGAACTACGATCCAAACATGGCGCCGCACAACGTCTACCGTTGCGCCGGTGATGACCGGTGGGTGGCGGTGGAAGTCGCGACGGAGGAGCAATGGAAGGCGCTTTGCAAGGTAATAGGAGACCCCGACTGGGCGAAGGATCCCCGTTTCCAGACCCTCAGGTCTAGGGGGGAGAACCGAAAGGAGTTGGACCAGCGCATCTCCGACTGGACCAGCTCGCGGAGCCCAGAAGAGGTCACGGAGTTGCTCCAGGCCGTGGGTGTGGCCGCGATGACGGTCATGAACGTGGAGGACCATTTCACCAACCCGCACTTCCAGCACCGGGGCTTCGGGGTGGAAGTAGAGCAGCCCATGGTGGGCGTGGAGTGGCTTCCAGGCTTCCCCTGGCGCATGAGCAAGACTCCCGGGCAAGTACAGCGGCACGCTCCGCTGCTGGGCGAGCACAACGAGTATGTGTGGTGCTCCATCGTGGGTCTCAGCAAGGAGGAGTACGAGCGCCTCGTGCAGGCTGAAGTGGTAAAGTGAGCTGGTGGCCTCGCCAAGCACACGTCAAGGGATGCGCAAGGAGCAACCAATGGGTCCGGCATTTCAAGGTATTCGCGTTCTGGAGATTTGCTCCATGGTCCCCGGGCCATTTTGCTCCCGGATCCTGGCTGACCTGGGAGCTGAGGTGGTGAAGATTGAACCGCCTCAGGTGGGCGACGAGTCCAGGTATGCTGGGCCGTTTCCTGGCGACCAGGAGGACGCCTCCTCTAGTTTCCTGTTCCACTACCTCAACGTGAACAAGTTGGGCATCACGCTGGAGGTGGCCCAACCGGAGGGCCGGGCAGTGCTGGGGGAGCTACTGCAGAAGGCCGACGTCCTGGTCATTGACTTCCCGCCAAGAGACCTCAAGAAGGCCAACCTGGACCTCCAGCAGATCGCCCGCGACCACGCGAGCCTGATCATCGCCTCCATTACCCCCTTTGGGCTGACCGGGCCTCACGCCGACTACAACGCGTACTACCTGAACACGTACCACTCTGGCCCGGACGGATACCTGAATCCCTCGGGCAGGCTGGCCAACAAACTCTACCCGGACAGGGAACCCCTCCGGGCGGGCGGGTACTACGGCGAATACCAAGCCGGGGCCGTGGCGGCCGTGAGCGTCGTGGCTGCCATCTACAGCCGGAACTTCTCCGGCAAGGGGGCCTTGCTGGACATCTCCAAACAGGAGGCCCTGATGAGCCTGGATCCCGGGGATATAGTCCAGTACGCGAACGGCTCCGGCATGAGGACCCGGTTCGGCAGGATTGCCCTGTACCTCGGCGGGTTGACGGAGTGTAGGGATGGATTCTGGGTGCTCCAGCTCCACTTCGACCGCCAGTGGGAGGCCCTGAAGAAGTGCATGGAGAACCCGCAATGGGCCCAGGACCCCCGCTTTGACACCGTGGAAGGCAGGCATCAGCACCGCGGCGACCTGGAACGGCTGATAGAGGAGTGGGCGAGATCGCATACCAAGCAAGACATCTACCACAGGCTCCAGCAGGCAGAGGTCTCGGCAGTGCCCGTTCTGACCCCCACGGAGGTGCTTGCCGACGAGCAACTCAAGTCTCGGGAGTTCTTCATGGACGGCGCCATGCCTTCTGTAGGGCGAGTGCCTGTGGCATCGCTACCATTCCGGCCTCCCTTCTCCCACTCCCCTGCGGCAAGACAGGCCCCGAGCCTCGGCCAGCACAATGGCAGGATCTACCAGGCATGGTTGGGGTACCCAGAGTCCAAGATCAAGTCGCTGGAGGCGAGCGGCGTCATCTAGTGTAGCGATTCCCCTGTATCGTTAGTTAGGCAAAGCTATCGGCGCAACACGTGCTGCCTTAGACCTCTCCCTCTGTGTCTCCCTCTCCGCACGGAGAGGGAGAGCATTCCCCCTTCCCGTGCGGGAAGGGGGCCAGGGGGTTAGGTCAAGCTTGCCAATGAAGCGTTAGAAGCACCACACTAGGTCGGACCGCGCCTGCGGCGACTGGGAGGCACAACGTGAGCGAGCAATTCCTGCAAGGCCTGCGGGTACTGGACTTTTCGTGGGCGGTTGCGGGGCCTCATTCCACCCTGCTCCTTGCTGACCTGGGCGCCCAGGTCATACGCATAGGCACGGAGGGACGGTCGGCCTTTGCCACGGTGCCGGAGATAGACACAACCAACCTGGGCAAGTACAGCGTTTCGCTCAACCTGCGTACGCCAGCGGGCTTAACGGTCGCAAGAAGGCTCGTGGGCATGAGCGACGTGGTGGTTGAGAACTTCCGCCCCGGCGTCATGAACCGTCTAGGACTTGGCTACGAAGACAACCGCAGGATCAAGCCGGATATCATCATGATTGCTGGCTCCGGTTTCGGCTCCACAGGCCCCCACGCCGGGTACGCAGCCTTTGCCCCCATGTTCGCCGCACTGTCCTCCCTGGCCTCCCTGACCGGATACCCGGACGGCATTCCCACCGAGATCCGTATGACGCCCGATTTCACGGGCGGGACTTTCATGGCCATAGCCGTCATTGCGGCGCTTCAACAGCGGTTGCGAACCGGGGAGGGCCAGTTCATAGACCTGTCCTTCCGAGAAGCGCTCACGGGCATGTTTGGCGAAATTCTCATGGATGCTGACGTCAACCACCGCGATGCGCCGCGCATGGGGAACCACGACAGGATAATGGCGCCCCACGGGGTCTTCCGGTGCCTCGGTGAAGACTCCTGGATTGCCATTGCCGTGAAGACAGAAGAGGAGTGGCAAGCCCTGGTGCATGCCATGGGGGACCCAGAGTGGGCCAGGTCGGAGGCCTTCAACAGGCGGGAGGCCCGCCTCGCCAACCAGGACGAGTTGGAGAGGCTCATCAATCAATGGACGGTAAACTTCACCCCTGAGAACCTCACCAGCATCCTCCAGGCCCAAGGGGTGGCTGCGACGCCGTCATACACGCCCAGGCAACTGTGCGAAGACCCTCACTTGAAAGAGAGGGGGTTCTTCTTCCAGGTGCCAACGGCACACAGGCCGTGGAACGGCTTCGGGGGCCCCTGGGTCATCAACGGCGAGAGGCCATTCCCGCCAGCCAGAATCCCCAGGCTTGGCGATGACAGTGATCTGGTGTTGCGGGAGGTCCTTGGCCTGGCTGGGAG
>JACQUH010000062.1 GCA_016210375.1 Chloroflexota bacterium | reverse complement strand
GTGCAGGAGCCAGTGCTTCTGGCTCGCTACCACTGGCGACGGACGGGTCAAAACATATTTTCTCCAGTTTAGCACTGGAAACCAACGTCAGCATGGCTTTCAAAGTGACCTATGGGAACCTTACTCCAATGGCCGTGACGCATCCTCAGGGGTCGCACCGAGCGATCAAGCCGCGCCGCTCGCCGCAACAGGAACATGAGGTCATGGTGCGGGAAGCCCCGCCTCCGCCGGACGCCGCCACCCGCGCCGCCCGCCTGGTGGCCCTGCTGGCTACTGCCCTGGCCCGCCAGTTGGGGACGGGGAGCGCGCCCGCCCCGGTTGACTTCCGCCGCCCCCTAGCGCCTAAAGCTCGACTTTGTACGATCAGGCGGCGTAACAGAGGGTGTCAATGAGCCTGGCAAAGAGAGAGCGCGGGATTTGCGCCACGTCGGGCCGGGCCGGGGACATGCAAAAATTCTCTGAACCGAACCACAGGCGCTGGCGCACCAGCCCCAGGGCATCGGAGAAGGTGGGCAAAGGCTTGGCATACCAGGCGGCGCTATGGGAAGGAAATGGAGCGGTTTCTTGCAGGAGTTGGGCCGCCAACGTCACCCAGGAGAATAGTCCCAGAAGAGCGGGGGTAGCGCGGGCAATGGCCTGGTCCGACCACTGGCGCTGGGTTTCCAGGCCCAGGTGGGCGCGTCCCTCCTGGAAGGTGACTTCCCCCTGCCAGCGTTGGACGAACCAGGCGACGATTTGAGCCGGCGCGGTTTCCTGGTCCGTGCAGAGCAAAGCCTGGGGGCGCAGTTCCCCCAAGGGGTCACGAATCAAGACCCACCGCAAGGGCACGACCGCCAGGCCGGAGTGATACCAGAGCGCCGTGTCCGAGGCGATTTCTAGGGCGCGTTGCTGGCCGTCATACCAGGGGACGACCACCGCCTGCCAGGGGGTGGCTGAGTCTTGCAGCCGGGCTTGCAAAGCGGTGCATTGAGCCTGTCGAAATGTGGGCAGCCGCACTCCCTTGCCGCGGGGCCGGCCCCGTTGCCCGGGCTGACGAGGGGCGGCTGGGGCGTAGAGGGCCGCATCCAGGCGCAGGCGGGTGACGACGGTGACGGGTTGCCGCAAAGCCTGGCAAAAATGGAGCAGTTCCAGCGCGGCATAGCTGGCGTCGCCCACCACTACCAGGGCACGCTGCGGGAGCCAACGGCGCAGTTGCAAAATCATTTGCCTGGCCCAGTCGGTGAGCTTTTTGGCCTGGCGGCCCTGCGCCCGGTAGAAACGCTCCGAGGGAGCTAAAGCCGTAAGGATGGGCAAGGCCCAAACCCGGTTGGCCCAGGGGATGGGAGCCAACCACATGAGGCTGACCCAGCGCAGGCCGCTGGCCTTGACCAGGCGCCGCATTGAGCTTGTCGAAATGTGAGTATGGCTGGAGCGCACCGCGTCCCGGTAGATGCCCCTGGCGCGGATGCGCTTGCCCCAGCGCCGTTCCAAGGTCTCGTCAAGGCCAAAGACCAGGGGGCCAGACCCAGAGTCCAGGTGGTCGAGCAGCAAGCGCAGGAGGGTCTGGCTGACCTGGCGGGGCGACCAGTGGGCGCGATTGAGCCGCCGCATTGAGCTTGTCGAAATGACGTGATGATACTTGGCGAAGTCGCGGTCCCCGGCCAATCCCAACACCCGCAGGGCGGCAGTGACGGTGCGTTTGCCTGGGGTGAGAATGGCCCCTTGGAGCAAACATTGGGCTTTGGCCCAGGTCTTGGGATGGAATAGTGGCTGGAAGGGGAGCAAAAGGGGTATAAATACAGCGGGTAGGGTAAGCATAACTGACCTTGCTTGGCGGTTTGGTCAGAGCTTACCCTATCCATTAGCTTTAGACCATCCCAACGTACAAAGTCCAGCACAGGCACCACCACCCAGGGATTCGTGGACTATGCCTTCCCGGAGTTCGAAGCTGACGCGGCCCTGATCCACAGCCGGGCGGTGCTGGACATTCAGCGTATCCTCGACAACGGGAGCGCGGAAGGTCAGTCCCGTTCCGTACACCGCGCCCTGAGATTCCAGGGGCTGCAACTCTGGGGAGCCAAAGTAACCGTATGCACCGCTGACGCCGTCCTGGGTTTGATGCAGAATAATCGGGTGGGGCTGATGGGTTTTCCAGCACTGACCGGCGCAGGATTCGTGTTCGACGAGATTCACCTTTACGACGAGCGCATGTTCGGCACCCTCCTGGCATTTTTGGAGACCATGCGAGGCGCCCCGGTGTTGCTGATGACCGCCACCCTACCACCGGGCCGCCGGGCTGCCCTCCAGCAGCTATTCCAGCGACTGGGGGAAAACTTGTTTGAGGTGAAGGGGCCACCAGAACTGGAGACCCTCAAGCGGTAGTCCCTGCGGTATTCCCTGGTGAAGGCCAGGGCGGAAAAAGCCTTTCAACTCGCCTTAGCTGCCGCGTTGGCAGGCCAGCGAGTGCTCTGGGTAGCCAACACCGTGGATCGGGCTATGGCGGTCGCCCAAGAGGGGGAACGGCACCAAATCCCCGTAGAACCCTATCACAGCCGGTACCGGTACGGTGATCGGCTCCAGCGTCACCAGGCCGTAGTGGACCGGTTCGGACACCATGCAAAAACTGAGGGAGTGCTGGCGGTAACTACTCAGGTCTGTGAGGTTTCGCTAGATATATCAGCAGACCTCCTGGTCACCGAACTGGCGCCAATTCCCGCGCTGATTCAGCGGCTGGGCCGGTTGAACCGCTGGGCCACTCCCGCCGCGCCCAGCGAGCCGAAATTAGCTGTCATTATCGAACCCGAGAACCGGCTACCTTATGAGGAGCCAGATTTACAGATGGCCCGCCAGTGGCTTGCCCGGCTTATTGACGCTCCGCAATCGCAAGATGATCTCCATCGGGCTTTTGTCGCCGCGTCCTTGGGGGAGGCCCCCGTTAGCCGGACTCACTCGGCCTGGCTAGATGAGGCCTGGACTATCGAGCCAGCTCCGCTACGGGAAGCCGGAGCCACGGTAAGCGTCATCCGGGAAGAAGATCTGAAGCATTGCCTGGACGGTGGCGGCCAGGCAGACGCGGCGCGAGTGATTGAGTACACCATCCCCATGCTGTATCGTCCAGTGGCCGAAG
>JACQUH010000065.1 GCA_016210375.1 Chloroflexota bacterium | reverse complement strand
TTCATACTCCTTCAGCTCCGGGGTGATGAAGCGCTCGCCGCTGGTGATGGTCTGCCGGCGCTGGTACTCCTGGGGCACTCTGGACAGATGAGGGGCCGTCACCTCAATGTAGTAGCCGAAGACCTTGTTGTATCCCACCTTCAGGTTCCGGATGCCCGTGCGCTCCCGCTCTTGGCCCTCCATCTGGGCGATGTACCCCCGGGCATCCTGGGCAGCCCGCCGCACCTCGTCCAGCTCCGGGGAAAAGCCCTCCTTGACGACCGTCCCTTCCCCCACCTGGCCCGGCTCCTCCTGGATGGCGGCGCGGATAAGCTGGGCGGCCTCCTGGCAGAGAGGCAGGGAGGCCAAAAGCCAGGCCAGTGGACGAGGCGGCTCCCCGTCTTCCAGGAGGGCCTGACGTACCCTGGGCAGGGCTTCCAGGCTGTTGCCCAGGGAGGCGAGCTCCCTGGGCAGGGCGGCGCCGCTCTTGACCCGGTTGATGATGCGCTCTAGGTCCGCCATGCGGCCCAGGAGCTGGGCCAGGGCGTGGCGGGCCTGGGGGTGCGCATGGAGCCACACCACTGCCTCCTGTCGCTGGAGGATGGTGGGCAGGTCCAGGAGGGGCTGGCCCAGCCACCGGCGCAGGAGCCTCGCGCCCATGGGGGTGTGGGTGAAGTCCAGCACCGAGAGGAGGGAATGCCCCTTGGCCTCCCACCGGCCCCCGGCGAACAGCTCCAGGTTGCGGCGCGTTTGGGCGTCCAGCAGCATCGCCGATCCCAGGTCGTAGGGCGAGAGGCCGTCCAGGCGGGCCAGGGCCTCCTTCTGGCGCTCCGCCAGGTAGATGAACAGGCCGCCGGCGGCCCGCACCGCCAGGGGCAGGCCCTCGCACCCGAAGCCTTCCAGGGTGGCTACTCCGAGCTGCTCCATGATGAGCTGGCGAGAGGCTTCCAGGCGGAAGGCGGCGGCGTCCAGGGTTGCAGTGGAGTACGGTCCAGGCAAGGTGGCCTCCTGGCCTTTGCATAGCACCACCTCGGCGGGGGAGAGGCGCTCCAGCTCCAGGGTGAGGGAGGCGAGGGGCATCTGGGAGAGGGAGACGCGGGTGCTGGTGCTGATGTCAATGTAGGCCAAGCCCGCGGCGGCGCCCTCTACCAGCACCGAGGCAAGGTAGTTGTTGGCCCCCGCCTCCAGCAGTGATGGCTCCACCACCGTGCCGGGGGTCACCACCCGGACCACGGCGCGGTCCACTAGGCCGCGGGAGGCGGTGGGGTCGCTGGTCTGCTCGCAGATAGCCACGCGGTACCCCTTCTTGATGAGGCGGCCCAGGTAGCCTTCCAGGGCGTGGTAGGGGATACCGGCCAGGGGATGGCGGTGGCCGGCCCCCAACTCCCGGGAGGTCAGGGCGATGTCCAGTTCCCTGGCCACCACCCTCGCGTCGTCGTCAAAGGTCTCGTAGAAGTCGCCCAGGCGAAAAAGGAGGATGGCGTCAGGGTGCTGGCGTTTGATGCGCTCGTACTGGCGGCGGATGGGCGTGGTCAACCTTACCCCCTAGCCCCCTTCCCTAAAGGGGAAGGGGGAAGGACACCTTTGATTGGGGCCATTCTACCATCCCAGCATGGGGCGAGGAACGGGTGTCCTGCTGCGGGGCGACAAACGCAGAAAGGCCCGCCCCGCATCATGCGGGGCGGGCCTTTCGCTTACTCCCTGGTCGGGCTATGCCAGCGCCTCTTGATGGCGCAACTGGCGTGGGGAGTGGCCTTTCCTCCTTAAACGAGGGTTTTTATCTCCGTCACATCGCTAGCGCCCAGATTGATGCCCATGCTTTCGTGATAGTCGTGCACCGACTTAGCGTTGGGGGCTTCCGTCAGGCACCAGGACTCGGTGGTGCTGTAGAACCCATTGAGGCCCTTTACCCCTTGTGGGCTCTTCATCCCAGCCTTTATCGCCGTCGTCGCTTGTTCGCGCTGGGAAGGCGACCCAACCCCCTTGTGGTGGTCCAGGAATAGTGGCATATTCCCCTCCTGAAGAAAATTGGTGCGATTGTACCAAACACTGCGAATGATGTCAATATTGTGAAAGAAGATGCAAGCTCCCGCCAAGGCTTAGGGGGCGGGCGGCGGATTGCCCGCGCACATAGCGCCTTCCCAGATGTCAAAGAGCACATCTACCTGCGGGATGGCGTCAAACTCCTGGGGGGAGACGTCCAGCCAGACGCTCTGGCCCGCGGCGTCCATCACCACCGACAGACGCACCTCTTCCTGTGAGCCGCGGCGGCGCGGCAGCCACAGGTTGATGGGGTAGCGCCGCTGAGGAGCGGCAGCCAGCGATTCCCTGGGAAGGTTGCGCAGTCGCCCGGCGTGGATACTGCTATCGTTCAGTCGCACCAGGGCCTCGTAGTCCAGGATGCGCAGCTTCTTTGTATTCATGGCTCCCGTACCCTTGATTGTGCTGGAGGAATATATACCATCCCTCCTCAAGTCCTGCAAGCCAGCGGCTACGCTGACTTAGGGCATTGCCCGCCCGCCGGTCTCCCGATTCCAGGACAAGGCCCCCTGTGTCTCCGAAGCGAATGGTGCAAAAGCACCTAGCCGGAGGCCCCGAGCCAGGACCTGGCTCTATTTGACGGTACGGAGATTAGATGCTAGAGTTCTGCCGATGAAAGTAGTCTGGTGGTATTCCTATCCGGGCAGGCCCCTGGCGAAGGGGTGTCTGGCCTGCTGTTGTAGCGGCTTGCCCCCTGCTGAGGCGGTAGGTCACTGGTCGTCGCCTGAATAGCCTGCCCCGCTAGACAAGCTCAGAAAGAGACCGCCCGCCCCAGCAAGTATGCTGGGTTTTTTGTTGCCCGCCGTCGGTGCAGCCTGTTGGATGGTGGCAGCATCGGAGGCTGGACTACGACTGGCAAACGAGGGTGACAGGGGAGTCTGATCCTGCAGGAGGACGCTATGGCGATTTTCCAACCCAGGGATGGCCCCAGGGAAGTCAAGGAGAAGGTGGCCCAGTTGAGCGCCCAGGGGCAGGCTGACCTGCTGCTGGCCGACGGCGAACCTGCAATTGGGAAGCTCCGGCTGGCGGGACTCTACGATGACCGACAGGAAGGCTACTTCATGATGCGCGTCCGGATTCCAGGGGGCAGACTCTCCTGGCGGCAGGCGGACGTCATAGGACAGGTGGCCCAGGAGTTCGCCCGTCGCCCTGATAGCGAGCACCAGGCTCCCGAGCGTTTTCTGGAGCTCACCACCCGCCAGGACGTCCAGGTCCACTGGATGCGCCTTGAGTACATGGCTGAGGTATGGCGCAGGTTTGACCAGGCCGGCATTACCACCTTGCAAGCGTGCGGCGACACAGCGCGAAACATTACGGGCTGCCCCGTCGCTGGAATTGACCCGTACGAAGCCCTGGATGTGTATCCTCTGGTGAGCCAGCTCACCCGCCTGGTGTTAGACGATCCGGAGTACGGCGCTTTCCTGCCACGCAAGTTCAAGGCAGGCATCACAGGTTGCCGGGACGACTGTATCCTGGCCCGGATCAATGACCTGGCCTTCTCTCCCGCCCGCAGCGGTGGGGCGACTGGATTCAACGTGTGGATAGGCGGCGGCCTGAGCGACTACCCCCGGCTGGCCTCCGACATTGGCCTGTTCGTGACTCCCGAGCAGGTGCTTCCCGCTTTCCAGGCCGTCATTCTCGTGTTCAAGGAGTTTGGGGACTACGATAACAAGGCGGTGAACCGCTTCCGTGGGCTGGTGGAGAAGATGGGGCCCTCCGTGGTGCGCGCGGAGATGCAGAAGCGGGCCCCCTATCCCTTCCAGACCGCCGGCGAACCCTTCGCCGAGGTTGCCAGGCACGACCACATAGGCGTCCACCCGCAGAAGCAGCCTGGCCTCTCCTATGTGGGCCTCGCGGTGCCGGTGGGCCGGATGCAGGGGGAGGAGCTCAGGGAGGCGGCGAGGCTGGCGAGGGACTCTGGCGATGGCGACCTGCGCCTGACGCCCCGTCAAGACCTCGTCCTCTCTGGCGTCTCCGAGTCCAACCTGAGCAGTCTGCTGTCAACCCCCCTGCTGGAACGGTACTCGCCAGACCCCCTGCCATTCAGCCGGGCGGTGGTGGCCTGCACCAGCGCTCCCTTCTGCAAGTTCGGGATTTACAACATGAAGGAGCAAGGGGTTGAGATGGCCCGGACCCTGGACGAGGCTCTGGGCCGGGAGCCCATCGGCCCAATACGTCTGCACATGAGCGGTTGTAAGGCCTCGTGCGCCCAGATTCAGATTGCCGATATTGGCCTCAGGGCTTCTCTGGCCAGGGACGAGGAGGGCTATCGCGAAGCCTTTGACGTGGCGGTGGGTGGCGACCTGGCGGAAGGGCGACTGGCCCGGTGGCTGGCGCTGGAGGTGCCGGCGGCCCAGGTCCGTCGTGGTGTCCAGGGGCTTGTGGCAACGTACAGGAGTCAGCATACTGCGGAGGAGACCTTCGGCCACTTCCTCCTGCGAACGGACCCAGCCCAGGTCCGTCAATACTTCCAGCCGGGAGGCGCTGCATGACAGAGCTGTTGAAGGACCCGTCCCTGGACATACGGGGCGAGATCGCCGAGAAGAGCGGTGTCCTGGACCCCCTGGACAAGATCTGGTTCCACAAGACCGCTGGGGCGGTCATTGACGCCGATAGGTGCGTTCGCTGTGGTAGCTGCGTTGCTGCCTGCCCTTCCAGGTCCCTGGGCATTGACGAGGAGGGCAACCCCACGCTGTTGCGCATGTGCACGGGCTGCTCCAACTGCTGGGACTTCTGCCCCCTGGCCGGGCTGAGGACCGAACGCTTGACCACGTTGTGGGAAGGGGAGGGTCCCGCCCCGACTCCTCTGGGGCGGCTCATGGCCGCCTATCGCGCGCGTGCCTTTGCTCCCGCACCGGAAAGCCAGGACGGTGGTGTGGCCACGGCCCTTCTGGAGGCGCTACTGGAAGCGAGGAGTGTGGACGGAGTGATTGTCGCCACGCGCAGCGGCCCCCAGCGAGGGAAAGCCGCTGTGGCCCGCACGCCCGAGGAGGTGCGGGCGGCGGCAGGCAGCAGGTATGATCAGACCTTGCCCCTGGCGCACCTGGATGCCGCCGGAGAGATCGGCTGCAAGTCCCTGGCGATGGTGGGAACGCCCTGCCAGATTGCTGGCCTGCGGGCCTTGCAGCGCTACGGTTGGGGAGACCGCAAGGTGGCCGCCAACCGGGTGGTGGTGACCATAGCCCTCTTCTGCACCCGCTCCTTTGACGGCCAGAAGCTGCTCTTGAAGCTGCTGCGGTCTGGCGTCAACCCAAGGCAAATGAAGAAGCTGGACATCAGGGACGGCGTCCTGACGGTGTACGGCGAAAAGGGTGAATCCGTGTTCTCGCGGCCGGTGAATGAGTTCAGAGACTCTGCCCTCCGGGGTTGCGACGAATGCGCGGACTTCTCTGGGCGCCTGGCGGACATCTCCCTGGGCAACGTTGGAAGCCCTGCGGGGTTCACCTCGGTGCTGGTGCGGACCCCCGTGGGAGAAGCGGCGTGGAACGCTGCTGCTCCCAGGATGCTTGTGGAACCCCTGGGTGACCTGGCGGAGGTGCAGCGGCTGGAGCGGAACAACCGGCGGCGGGCGGTGCGCAATCTCCAGCGCCCCTACGACCCCGAGGGGTTCCTGTGGGTGACATACTCGGAGCACCTGGGGGCCTACCTGGGCACGGAGCGGGAGCCGAAGAAGTCGCCGCCCCACCGGAGTCACCACTACACCACCGCCTGCTGAGGTGCGCTTCTTTAGGCTCGGGCGTTTCAACCTCACCTGGGAATGACTTGTCGGTTAGGTATTTCACGCGGACACCTTCGCCTCTCCCCCTGTGTCCTCCTCCCCTGATCGTCGTTAACAATGTGTCTCGCCTCATTGGCTGGCATACGCTCATCCTCATCCTAACCTTCCCCCCTCAAGGGGGAAGGGACTAT
>JACQUH010000064.1 GCA_016210375.1 Chloroflexota bacterium | reverse complement strand
GCTGCGCTCGCGTCACGCCCACGTAGCACAAGCGGCGCTCCTCCTCCAGCTCCGCCGGGTCGTCCCGCGAGCGGGCGTGAGGCAGCAGGCCCTCCTCCATGCCCACGATGAACACCACCGGGAACTCCAGTCCCTTTGCCTGGTGCAATGTGATGAGCGTCAGCGCTTCCTTGCCCTCCACCAGGTGGTCAACGTCGGAGACCAGCGCAACTTTCTCCAGGAACGCCTCCAGGCCGGCCTCGCCCACCAGCTCCTCCACCTCCGCAGCCTGGCCGCGCAGTTCGCGCACGTTCTCCCACTGCTCCTCGCCCCGGTCGTTGTTGGACTCCATGAGGTGCTGGCGGTATCCTGTGCGCTCCACAACCGCGTCCAGCAGGTCCCCCGCCCCCAGCGTCTTCGCTGCCTCCTGCAGGCCCCCCATAAGCTGGAGGAAGCGGTCAACTGCCGCCGCCGAGCGCGGGTTCAGGACGCCGCCGCCGTTTTCGGCGACAAGCGCCTGGAGCGCGGCGTACAGTGGCAGGCTGTTCGACCGCGCCCAGGCAGTCGCATCCTCCACAGTCCGTTGGCCGATGGCCCTGGTCGGGGTGTTGATGATGCGCAGCAGGCCGACCTCGTCATAAGGGTTCTGGATGACGCGCAGGTAGGCGACGACGTCCTTGACCTCCTTGCGCTGGTAGAAGCGGAGGCCGCCGATGAGCCGGTAGGGGATGCCGAAGCGCAGGCACGCCTCTTCCAGTGCGCGGGACTGGGCGTTGATGCGGTACATGACGGCGCAGTCGGAGTAGCGCAGCTTCTCCTTCTTCACCAGGCGCTCCACCTCTTCCACCACCATCTGCGCCTCTTCCTCCTCGGTGTGCGCTTCCTTCACGACGATGGGCACCCCCGGCGCCTTGCTGGTCCACAGGTCGCGCTCGATGCGCGCCTTATTCGGCGCAATGAGGCTGCGGGCGGTGTCCAGGATGTTCTTGGTGGAGCGGTAGTTCTCCCCCAGGTTGACCACCTTGGCGTCAGGGTAGTCCTTTTTGAAGGAGAGGATGTTGCGGATGTCCGCGTTGCGCCAGGAGTAGATGGACTGGTCGGGGTCGCCGACGACGCAGATGTTGCGGTACTTCCCCGCGACGAGCCGCGCCAGGGCATACTGCGCGATGTTGGTGTCCTGGAACTCGTCCACCATCAGGTGCAGGTAGCGGGATCGGTACCGCTCCAGCGCCTCCGGCGACCCCTCCAGCAGGCGCACCGTCCGCAGCAGCAGGTCGTCAAAGTCCAGGGCGTTGCTCTGGTTCAGGAGCCCCTGGTAGCGCTCGTAGACGCGCAGGACGACCTCCTCGTAGTAGCTCTTGACCGTGGCGGCGTACTGGGCTGGCTCCAGGAGCACGCTCTTGGCCTGGGAGATGGCAGAGAGGATGGAGCCAGGTGGGTATCGCTTCGGGTCTATCTTGGCCTCCTCCATGGCCCGCTTCAGAAGGGTAAGCTGGTCTTCCTGGTCGTAGATGACGAAGCTGCGGTCCAGGCCAACGTGCATACCATCGCGGCGGAGGATGGAGGCGCAAAAGGCGTGGAAAGTGCCGCAGGTGAGCTCGGCGGCGCGCCCGCCCAGGAGGCCGTCCAGGCGCTCCCGCATCTCCCGCGCGGCCTTGTTGGTGAAGGTGACGGCGGCGATGCGGTAGGGGCTGACGCCGCACACCCGCACCAGGTAGGCGATGCGGTGGGTGATGACGCGGGTCTTGCCGCTGCCAGGGCCAGCCACAATGAGCATTGGCCCCTCAATGTGCTCCACCGCCTGTTGCTGGGCCGGGTTCAGCCCGGCCAGAATATCGCTCTGCATGGGTAGATTATAGCAGGCTGGGGCGATCCTTCAGCTTGAAGGCAGCTTGCAAGCCCACCCTATTCAGGAGCAGCTTGCATAGCAAGGAACAGGAGCAAGAGGTATAGTATCGTGGACTCTCGTAGGCCCTCCGTGGGTTGTGCACTGCGTCATATCATGTGGGGCGAACTTGACTTGACAGGCTTGCTTCGCGGGGTTTGGAGTCGCGCTGGCTCTGGGGAGGATGAGATTGCCTTCTGCGGTTGACCAGGAGATCAGAGAGCTTATCAAAAGGCACGGGCGCATCACCTTCGCCCAGTTCATGCAGACCATCCTGTACTCCCCCGGGGGAGGCTTTTACTCGTCCCGGGCCAGCAGCATCAGTACGCACTTCAGCACTTCGCCCACGAGCCACCCGGTTTTCGGCGCCCTGATCGCCCGGCAACTGGAGGAGATGTGGCGTTTCCTTGGAGAGCCCTCACCTTTTCATGTGGTTGAGGTGGGGTCCGGCGATGGCGCTCTGGCCCGGTCCATCGTTGAGGCTTCCAGGCAGATGGCCCCCGGGCTGGCGGAGGCTATCCGCTACGTCGCCGCGGACTACGATCCCTGGTGGCCGCCTTCACTTGCCGACCCTATGGGCCCAGACGACGGGGCCGAAGGCAGGGCGCGGCCCAGCGGACAAGACAAGGGTTTGGGAATACAACGAGTTCAAGCCGAAGGACTTCGGCCCTTCCGGAACGTCGCCGGCTGTATCCTGTGTAACGAGTTGGTCGACAACTTCCCTGTACACCGGTTCGTCATCCAGGCTGGCCGGGTCAAGGAGGTCTTCGTCACTCTGGCGGGGGATAGTTTCGCCGAAGTCCTGGACGAGCCCTCCACGCCTCGGATCCAAGAGAGGCTGGCGAGCCTCGGCGTGTCACTGCCCGAAGGGTTCCGGGGTGAGGTGAACCTGGCGATGGAGGAGTGGACCGGCCAACTGGCCGGGACATTGGACCGCGGGTTTGCTCTCACCATCGACTACGGCGACCTAGCCCAGGACCTCTATTCGCCTCAGCATGCCCAGGGAACCTTGGCTTGCTTCAAACAACACGAGACGAGCTCCGACCCGTACCAGTTGATCGGCCAGCAGGACATTACTGCCCTGGTGGACTTCAGCTCGCTCATGCGCCTGGGCGAGCAGCGGGGCCTGGCCACCGTGGGTTACACCCTCCAGCGCCACTTTCTGGCGAACCTCGGCTTCTCCTCGTTCCTTGATGCGCTCCAGGCGCAGGGCCTATCCTACGCCCGAACAGAGTTCGGCCGCATCGCCATGATGACCCTGGTGGACCCGGACGAAATGGGCGACTTCAAGGTGCTGGCGCAGTCCAAGGGAATTGGCCTGGGCATAGAGCTTCAGGGGTTCAAGAAGAGCGAAACGTAGGGGCGGGTTTGAAACCCGCCCCTACGTTCAGGGCATTAGCTGCCGTCGCGACCTCAGCATTCTCGGGTTGCTGACACAGGCTGCGCTACGCGAAAGCGCTACGGTTGGTGCCTGCTCATCATGAGGAAGCCGCAGGAATCGGGCGTGTTGCAGCCGGCGAGGGCCATGTCTGGCTGGCCGTTCTTGATCTTGACCTGACGCGCGCCGGCTGTTCCCCGGAGCTGCTCTATGGCGTCCCTCCACAG
>JACQUH010000061.1 GCA_016210375.1 Chloroflexota bacterium | reverse complement strand
TCAAGTTGGCCCGTAGCAAGGGGGTCAGTGAGGCGTGGATCATATGGTGGCACGCCCTCAGGAACGCCCTCATCCCTCTGATCAGCTTCGCGGGTGTCTACCTGGGTACCCTCATTGGGGGAGTGGTCATCATAGAGACGGTCTTCGCATGGCCGGGGCTGGGTTCACTGGCCTACGAGTCGGTCATCTGGCGCGACTTCCCTGTCATCCAGGGCGTAGTCCTGGTCATCGGCACCGCAGTCCTTGCGATAAACCTGGTAGTGGACATCCTCTATGCCTATGTCGACCCCACGATACGGTATTGAGGGGGTGGCAGTCATGGTCGCCGTAGGCCGGACTTTGGTCCAAGCAAGGGCCCGCGTGCGGCTCGCAATGACAGGCAGCCGGCGTTTCCCCGTGTTCCCGGTGGCCATCATCTCGGCAATGGTGCTCGTGGCCATCTTCGCCGCCCCCCTGGCTCCCTATTCACCCTACGAGACGTCTCTGCCTGACAAGCTCAAACCCCCCTTCTGGGTCAGTGGGGGCAGTACTGAGCACCTCCTGGGCACCGACCTCGTCGGCCGAGATGTATTGAGTCGGATGATTTACGGCGCGCGCGTCTCGTTGTTGGTCGCAGCCGTGGGCGTCCTTCTGGCTGGCGCCGTGGGCACCGCCGTCGCGCTGGTGGCTGGCTACCTGGGTGGCAGGGTAGACGCCCTAATAATGCGCATCGTGGATATCATGCTCGCCTTTCCAGTGATCATCCTGGCGCTGATCCTGGCCGTGGTCCTGGGGCCAAGCCTTGCCAATCTGATCTACATCATCTGCATCATATTGTGGGTACGCTACGCCAGGGTGCTGCGAGGAGATGTCCTGCAGTACAAGCAGCGGGAGTTCGTGACCTACGCGCGGGTGGCCGGCACCTCAACCCTCAAGATAATGACGCACCACCTCCTACCCAACATCGCCAACACCCTCATGGTGTTGCTCACCTTCGAGGCTGGGGCCGTGATCCTCCTGGAGGCTGGCCTGAGCTTCCTGGGCGTGGGGGTACCTCCGCCCACCCCCACCTGGGGACGCATGATCGCCGAGGGCAGGGACTACATCGTCAGCGCCTGGTGGCTGGTGACCTTTCCGGGCGTGGCCATCAGCCTCGTGGTTCTGTCACTGAACCTCTTTGGAGACTGGCTTCGCGACTATATAGATCCCAAGCTGCGCCAGATGTAGTCGGTGGGAGCCGCAGGACGTTGGAACGCGCTTCCATACGCGCGCGGCATAGCCAACGTGGCAGACGCGGTCAACTCCGGCTCGTGGGTTGCCCGGTCGCGAGCTACACGAACGGACGGTGGCGCTTCTTTGGGAGGGGTGGGCCCCCGCCCGTGGGGAGGCTGGCGGGGACTGTGCACGTCACAGACCACTAGTGCGACCAACGGAGCGGATAGGGTTGTTGCGCAGGACGAAATCATGCGTCCCGGCGAGGAAGAACAGCGCCGTCGGACCGCATTGGCGCGGCGTTTGGCGGCTGCGCCCCGGACAGGCCGCGCCCAGGGACGAGGTGACCGGAACGCGCGGACCGGCGTCCCTTCGTGGGCGGTCGCGCTAGAAGGTGCGAATGGAGCGGACCTCGGGGGTGAAGCCCCAGACCTCCAGGATCTACTACGGCTGGGTCATCGTCGGCGTCGCCTTCCTCATCGCCTTCGGTGAAGCCGCCCCGGCAGCGAAGCCCGACCGCTCCATCTGGGGCGCCTGCTTCCCCAGGGCCATCGCCTCCCGCAACTGCCCGGTGAGGGAGGTGGGGAAGGTGTAGGGCTAGAGTATCCTCGTGTGGCATAGGCATCTCTCTGGTTCGGCACACGGCGGAAGCGACCCAACAAGGAGGGAGCAATGATCATAGTTGACACCCATTGCCACGCAGGCACCAACTGGTTCGAGCCGGTGGAGATGCTACTGTACCAGATGAATCGAAACGATGTTGACAAAGCGGTGTTGATACAGTATTGGGGGAACCACCACAATCAGTACTTTCTTGAGTGTATGCAGCGCTTTCCCGGACGGTTCGCCGTCGTCGTGAGCGTGGACCCTTCCGCTCCCGATGCCATGTCTACTCTGGAGCAGTTGGCAGAGAAGAGTGGTGTGGTGGGGCTGCGCCTCAAGCCCGACGACCGCTCTCCTGGCAATGACCCGCTGGCCATCTGGCGCAAGGCTGGCGAATTGGGCCTCGTCATAAGCTGTTATACGGTGAACGTGAAGGAAACAGGTGATCCTGAATTCCACCGTCTGGTGGCGGCGGTGCCCGATACCACCATTGTTCTGGAGCACGTAGCCGGCATACACGTAGGACATCACCACGGGGACCCCACGTCGGTTCTACCGCCATACACTGGATTCCGCGCCGCCTTGGATCTGGCCAACTATCCCAATGTGTATGTCAAATTCGCTGGGCTGGGCGAGTACAGCCCACGGCCACCGCGCTTCAGACCGGAGTTCAGCTTCGAAGAGATCCCACCTATGCTGGAGATGGCATACAAGGCCTTTGGGCCACGCCGTCTGATGTGGGGTAGTGACTACCCGCCCGTTGGTAGCAGGGAGGGCTACCGCAATGCTCTCCAGGGCCCTATGGACCTCGGCGTCTTCAGTAGTCAGGAGGACAAGGAGTGGGCCTTTGGCAAGACCGCTCTTTCTGTGTGGAAGTTTGGCCAAGGGTGATCCTTGGAGACGACTTTCGCCTGCAAACGTTGCGCGCGACACACGTCTGGCTCGCGCCCATGGAGGTGGCGCCCGCCAATGGCGGAGCTGCGGTGACTCCGCCCACCTGACAGCTTGGTCTGTCCTGGCTTGGCGAGTTCGTAATTGATCGGCGCCCGTTCGTGGGAAAGCGGGTCAGTGGCGACGGTCTCGGGCTTCGTCCATAGTTCTCCGAGGGACCGCTCCTCCCTGACCCGCGATGACCCCTGGCGCTGGTGGCTGTCCTCGAAGCTCAAGCCGCCGCGCCACGGCGTGAGGTTGAAGCGCCGCGCCACGAGGTAGCCGACCTGAGGCGCAGCGGGGTGCGCCTGAGGCGCAGCGGGATGCGGCAGGCCGCCCCCTTCTCCAAGGGCACCCATGTGGCGCACCCCCCAGGCGGCCCAGCCGCCCCGATAGATCGAGGGTCTTCGACAAAGCAGGCCAAGGCCCGTTCACCTGCGGAGCCGCTCCTGCTCTGGAGCAACGCACCGCCCCATCTGTGGAATCGCCGGTGACCATGGCGGCATGCCCGGCGTGCGGCGGGGAGTTGGTGGTCGCGCGCGAACGAGGACTCCATCACCGACCTCCCACCCCAGCCTCGAAAAGCCTCCGAAGGCCACTGTTGGGCTGGTACGGGAAATCCGGGCAGAGCCTGGTTAGCCCCCCAAGGAATCAAGGAGGAAGACGATGATCAGGACCAATAAGGTGAAGGCCAGTATCCATGCGGGGCAGAAGGTGTACGGCTTCCTGCTGCCCTTCCCCTGCGCGTCCATCGTGGAGATCATGGGTCACCTGGGTTTCGACTTCGTCATGGTAGACGCAGAGCATGGCCCCTTCACCACAGAGTCAGCGGAGGAGATGTTCCGCGCCGCCGACGCCGTGGGGCTTACCCCCCTGGTGCGGGTGCCCGATCACGAGTTCTCCACTATTCTGCGCTTCCTTGACCGTGGCGCAATGGGGATTCAGGCCCCACATACCAACACCCGGGCTGAGGCAGAGCAAGTGGTACAGGCTGTGAAGTACTTCCCCTTGGGGAAGCGAGGCCTGGGTTCCAACCGGGCTTGCACCTTCGGCGCCGCTATGTCCCGCAGCGAGTACGTCCAATACGCCAACCGGGAGACCATGATCATGGTGCAACTGGAGGACGTGGAGGCGCTGAGGAACCTGGACGACATCCTGAAGGTGGAGTACATCGACGCCTTTGCCTTCGGCGCCAACGACCTCTCGCAGTCTATGGGTCTCCCGGGTCAGGCCAATCACCCCAAGGTGGTGGAGGCCATAAAGCAGGCCTCGGCCAAGATCACGGCGGCAGGTAAGATAGTTGCGCCGGAGATGCTGGTCTCGGTAATGATCGACAGCCTGCTGGTGGGCGCGGCCCGAGAGTTCCTGGCACAAGCCCGGGGTAGGTAACCCCCGGGCTTGTGCCAGAGCTACGTGCAAACCTCGTTTCCAAGGCTTGCGTCACAACACTGTGAATGAGCCTTCTTCAGCCATTGGTGCATTTCCTATGGTGAACGCCTCGGGCCCAATCGTTCATTCACCTTGGTCGCGAACACTAGTCTTCTGGACAGGACCGATGGGGCGCCTACGGCTACGGCACAGGCCGGGTGTGGGCGAAGCGTCCCGGCCGTTGGCCCGGCTTCAGGAAGGAGATGCACGCCATGGCGCAGGACCTCCGCACGTTCCTGAAGCAGGTACAGGAGACCCGGCCCAACGACCTCATCGACGTAGACAGGACCGTCAGTCCGCAATACGAGACCCTTGCCCTCGTGGAGAAGCTGGAGAAGCAGGGCCGCTTTCCTGCCCTTACGTTCCGCAACGTCGCGGGCCACAACATGCCCCTGCTCGTCAACCTCGCCGCCTCCTACGACCGGCTGGCCCTCGCCATCGGCGCCGACGTGGCGCACATGGTGGAGCGGTTCGCGCAGCTTGCCGCCGCCCCCAAACCCCTCACGTGGGTCGAGCGGGCGGACGCGCCGGTCAAGGAGATTGTGCTCACGGGTGAGTCGGTCGATCTCTCCCTGCTCCCAATCCCGGTCCACAATGAGCTTGACGCTGGGCCCTACCTGTGCTCGGGGGTGGCGCTGGTCAAGGACCCAGACACGGGCGCGGTCAACGGGGGCGTCTACCGGCACCAGGTGCAGGGCAAGGACCAGCTCGGGTGGGTCGTCAACCGGACCAACCACGGAAACTACGTCCGGCGCCGCTACGACGCGCTCGAGAAGCCCATGGATGTCGCCATCGTCGTCGGACACCACCCGGCGTTGCTCCTGGCGGGCGCGTCCAGGCTCGGCGGCATCGGCGGGGAGCTGGAGGTCATGGGGGGCCTGCTGGGCGAGTCGGTGGAGGTCGTCGCGGGTGAGACCGTTGACCTGCCCATTCCGGCCCGCGCGGAGATCGTCATCGAGGGGCATGTGTACCCAGGACAGCGGCACAGCGAGGGGCCGTTCGGAGAGTGGCCCCGATACTACACGAGCAGTGGCGACTACCCCTTCGTGAAGGTATCCGCCATCACCATGCGGCGGGACGCAATCTACCAGGACGTGGCCCCTTCCATGGCCGAGCACCAGGTCCTGGGGGCGCTGCCACGGATGGGCAGCCTCCTCAAGCGCATCAGGGAGGTGGTGCCCACGGTCGTCAACGTGAACCTGCCGCTCTCCGGTGGAGGCCGCACCTACTGCTACGTCTCCATGCGCAAG
>JACQUH010000063.1 GCA_016210375.1 Chloroflexota bacterium | reverse complement strand
GCCCGCGCCCGCTCTGGCAGCTCCCACACCGCGCCCGGCTTCACGGCGATGTCCTCAGCCCGCTCCACGCCCTCCAGCACCGCGATGGGGTTGCCTGAGAGCTCCACGATCATGGAGAGCTGCGACAGCGCCCGGTTCAGCTCCTGGGCCGGCTCCACCAGCGGCGGGATGTCCGACTCTCCCCAGAAGGCCTTGGGCACCCGCACGTTGGGGAACAGCACGAAGGGGACGAAGCCGTAGGGGTTGGGGCGCTCCTGGGCCAGGACGTTCCCCACCCAGAGCTGGAAGGCCTCCCGGGTCCAGCCCTCGGCCACGGTCACGTCGCCCTTGCCGGGCGAATCCATGCCGTAGAGGGCCGACGCCTCCTCCGCCGAGAGGCGGTAGCGGCTGGCGACGCGCCACACCCGGGAGGGGTCGTCGCCCTGCCACCAGGCGAAGACGCCCTGCACGTCCGGCGCCGACACCCGCACCCGCTCCTGCTCTGCGTCCCACGTCACCTTGAAGGCGCCGTCGCCCAGGATGGAGGTGTCCAGCTCCGTGTCCAGGTCCAGGGCCTCCAGGGCGTTGTCCTCATAGACCTGGCGTAGCGCCTCCTGCGCCCTGCTGGCCCGCTCCGCCGATTCTGGCGTGGCGTCCCACGGCGCCACCGACACGCTCATGCCCGTCATGACGTAGGAGGACAGTTTGTCCACGATGGCCTTGGCGTAGTTGAAGGTGAGGCGGCGCTCGCCGGGGCGGGCGCGGCCCGGCCACTGGCGGCCGCCATAGAAGGCCAGGTTCTCCTGGTAGCGACGCAGCCGCTCGGTGTCCATGCGGTCTAGCTGCTGGGGAAGGGGTAGGGTGTTCATGGTGTGCTCCTTCGGTGGGCTATGGTTCTCGGCACGGAGTTGAAGTTGGTGTCATGCAGAGCGAGTGAGTCCCGTAGGGCGAACGGCGCGAAGCATCTAAAGCATGTGCCTTCCTGAATGTGCGTCTCAGATGCTTCGTCGCTGCGCTCCTCAGCATGACGGCGGCGTTCGTCGTACTCATGCGGCGGACGCGCCATCCTCATCCCCCTTCGCCAGGATCCGGTGCACCGTGCGCTGGCTGATCCTGAAGCGCCGCGCCAGCTCTAGCACGGAGGGCCTCTCCCGGCGCCACGCCTGGAGCACTTGGCGGTCCCGGTCCGAGCGGCGCACCCGGGCCAGCCAGTCCCGGTTGCCCGAGGCGTCGGCGTCGTACTTGCACTGGGGCAGCGGGCAGCGCAGGCACGAGGGCGATACGTCGCAACCGCCGTCCTTGTAGGGGAAGTACTCCGGCAAAGTGTCCATGGCGGGGACCCCTTTTCTGCTGCTCATACGGCGCTCCCTCGTTTCCAATGGCTTGCCAACGTGTACGGCTATCCAAGGCTTTCGTACCGCACCCTTCAGGGTGTGGTGCTGTACTGTTCCTTTCACCTTCCAGCAAGAGAAGAATGATGAGGGGCTGAGGGTCATCTCGCCCCCGCCGCCTCCCTTGCCCGCCCCCTTGCCACCCGGGGCAGGTAGCGGCCAGCGTGTACCAGCAGGGCGAGGCTCATCAGGAAATCGTCGTGGCCTTTGGCCGATGCCACCGCAAAGGCCATGGTCCGGTTGGGCAGCAGGTGGCTCTCCGCCCGTTCCAACTGACGCCAGAACTCCCCGAACTCCTGGGAGCCGTCGGGCGCGTACAGCTTCAGCCGCCCGCTGTTGACCGCCGCCAGCAGGTCGTACCCCAGGCGGGACTTGCTGCCAGCCGTGAAGGTGAAGGGCTCCACCACTCCGCTGCCCAGGGCGCGTTCCAGGAAGCTGGCGGTACCCTGGCCCAGGCCCGTGGCGTCCACGGCCACCCGGCGGGGCCGCCAAACGCGGCCCAGCAGGTCCACGAGCTGCGGGTGCAGCGACGCCAGCGCCACGCCCGTCCACCAGCGGTGCTCCACGATGCGCACCTGGGGTTCGCCCGTGGTAGGGTCGCCGTGGGCAAAATCCAGCTCCCCGAGGGTCAGCACCGTGGAGTCCCGGCCAGGAGCCGAAGCCTCTGCCCGTGACAGGCTTCCGTCGTTCACGCCCCCTGCCACGTCCAGGGCCGCCACGTAGGCGGCTCCCGGCGAGGGCGCGTGCTGCCGGGGATGGTCCCCCTGGAGCTGCGCCCTCTGCGAGCCGCTGAGCAGCCCGCCGTCCGTGTGCACGGGTAGCAGCAGGTACTGGCTGCGGAACAGGGGGTGGCTCTCGCCCAGGCGTTCCCGCTCGCCTTCTACGTAGGCCCCGTACAGCGGATTGTGCCGGGCCACCTCTTGCCAGTCGTACTGGAAGTGGCGCTTCACGCCGTCCCGGCGTTCCAGGTCCAGGTTGTGGGCCTTCGCCTCCTCCAGCAGGGAGTCCCCGTCCCAGGGCGTGCCATACAGAAGGGTGGTCACGTTGGTGGAGGCCCCCATGGGCCGGAACTCCTTGTAGAACTTGGCCTTCTCTACCTCCTGGGCCTCGTCTATCTCCAGCAGGATGTGGGCTGTAGCTCCGACGACCCGGGCGGAAGGCTGGGCGCTGAGGAACACCTGGCGGGCCTTGCCCAGCCGGAAGATGTTGAGGGCCTCCTTGGACCAGAGGCCGCCGTAGCCCGCCTCGCCCAGGCGGTCCTTCAGGCGCAGGATGCTGTGCAGGAGCTGCGGGACGTAGGTGGGCGCTCCCTTTACCAGGTTGCCGCCCTGGGCCATGAATAGGGTCAGGAGCAGCACCTCTAGCTGCGCCGACAGCTCGTTCTTGCCGCCCTGGCGAGCGATCTCCACGGTGAAAGTAAGGCCCCGGCGGTGCAGGACGCTATCCAACACCGCCCGGCCGATCGCTAGCTGGTATGGGCGAAGCGTGTTTTGAATGGCCATGGGCTGTGATTCTCCTCGTCATTCCGAGGGAAGCGAGTTCCGATGGAATCGGGACTCGCCTTTCAACAGAACCGCTGTGCCTATCCTGCACTTGCGTGGAGAGATTCTTCGCCACGTTCGTCCCGATGGAATCGGGACTCGCTCGCTCAGAATGACAGGACCGTAGGGGCGCAAGGCTTTGCAACCTGTGCTCGCTTTTTACACGTTACCCTCATGGGGCAAAACTCTTGTTGTCATGCTGAGCCATGACGGTAGTCAGGCGAAGTATCAAAGGCGATTGCCGTGACATCGTCACCCAGTGGCAAAGGAGCGGCGGCTTCTTAGGCACAGGCCTTAGATGCTTCGTCGCTGCGCTCCTCAGCATGATCCCTTGGTACCCTGGGCGAGGTGACCTCGCCCCTACAACGCTGCTTTCACCAACGTGTGTGTCTTGGGCTGACTTGTAGGGGCGCGGTTTCCGCGCCCTTCACTGGTCACCTGAACAGGCTCAGCACGACCTGGACCACCACCGCCGCGGCCACGGCGGCCATCAGCCCGTTCACCCGGCCCTTCAGCTCCGCCGCCTGCTCCTCCAGGGCCTTCAGTCGCTGGTCCAGCACCACGTCAAAACCCGTCCGCGGAGAGAGGTCCAGTCCCGCCTCCGTCTCTCCCCTGGCGGTTGCTCCGTTCCCTTTAGGTTGACGTGGACGGAAGAGGGCCCGTATTGCTTGCTTGAGCTTATCGTCAGACATCGCCGAAGCGCTCCGGCTCCAGGGTGCCGCCAATGCCCCGGATCACTCCCAGGATGCTCTGGGACAGCTCCTCCGCCGGCCTGTCCGAGAGCCTGTACCGGGCTGCCACCAGCCGTACCAGGACGGATACGCCTTTGAGCAGCAGCTCAAACTGCTCGGGATGCTCCTGGGCGGCCCGGTGCAGCCGTACCCGCAGCAGGGCGATTTCCTCGTCCAACCCCTGCATGGACCGGGCCTTGGGCAGGCGAAGTCGCTCGGCGTGGCTCAGGGCCGAGGCGTAGAAATCTCCCGGGCTAGCCGTTTCCTTCGCCATCCGCCGCTCCTTCCAGGGCTTCCAGAAGCTGGGGCACGGCGTCTTCAGGGATGCGCTCCGCCGCATCCAGCAAGGCTCGCAGGAGCAGCAGCGCCGCCAGCTCCCATCGCTCCTCCCGTACTGCCAGGGCCAGAATAGACATGCTTCACCTCACTACCGGCTGCTTCCCAGCCGGTGCCGCAGGATGAGGACTGCCATGGCCAGCGCCACCGCCAGGGAGAGGGAAGACGCCGCGGCCTCGCCAGCGGTGCCCAGGGCCGTGCCCATAGGGAGCAGCCTGGGCAGCAGCCCAAAGGCCAGGCTTTCCCCTCCCAGGGCCATATTGATGAGGGCCAGCAGGCAGCCCCCCAGCCTGCGCCTCGGCCGGCGGGCCAGGTGGCCGCCGAAGTAGCAGGCGTTGTATCCCGCGAGGGCTACTGTCAGCCCCCGCTCCAGGAGCAGAGCACTTTCCCATGGATAGGACAACCTTCTACCCCTGGCCATAGCGACCTCGGCAAGTCTTGTGGCTTGGATGATGGAAAGTATAGAATATACGTTCTAATGCGTGCAAGATACCTGTGGCAGGGGAACAAGTTGGGATGCCGTGCTACAAGGAAAGAAAGAGTGGGATGGAACCCAGGGCTTAAGCCCTGGGTTCCATCCCACTCTTGATAACTATCTCAAAATCCCTCTCCCTTGAGGGGAGAGGGTGAGGGTGAAACTCCCCTCATCCTTTCCTTTCCTTCTCCCCTTGTGGGAGAAGGAAATTCGCTGGAAGGCTAGCGGCCCCGACTGCTTTAGGATAGTTTCTTAGTCCCCTCTCCTGCAAGGGGAAGAGCCTGCCCTTTAGAGAGCCGTGGGCGCCGAAGCCCTGAACGCAGGGAAGGGGAAACGGATAGGCTGCTGAAGTGGTGACGGTGAGGCCAACGGTTTCTCAAGTAGGAACCTGTCCATCGGCGAATGGGCCCAGGGCAATACTGGGCCAGGCAGAACCCCTCGGTCGGCCCGTTTGACAGGCCCTGGGGCATGAAGTCTAATAGGCGCTGGTTGCAATGGCGCCCCCGTCATCCCTCGCAGGCAATCCAAGAGGCCGGACGCCCTGGCGACCCCTGGGCAAGAAAGGAGCGCGGTATCGGAATGGGTAGCGAGAACAGCGGGATCCTGGCCAGGCTGGAGAGAGGCTTCAACCCCAGGAACGTGGCAACGGTTGGGGCGACGCAGCGGAACAACTATAACTGGCTGAGAAACCACCTGGCGTTCCAGGCCAGCCACGGCAGGCTCTACCATGTGAACATTGACAGAAACGAGTGGCCAGGAGCCGAGGCCCTGGGCGTGCAGAACTTCCCGAGCCTGCTGGACATTCCCGCCCCGGTGGACTATGTGACGGTCAGCGTGCCGCGACAATTTGTTCCCCGGGTGCTGGAGGACTGCATCAGGAAGGGGGTTGCCGTCGTCCACGTCTTCACCGCAGGGTTTGGCGAGTCCGGCGAATTAGCGGGCATAGAGCTGGAGCACCAGATCGTTGAACTGGCCCAGAAGGCGGGCATAGCAGTCATAGGGCCCAATTGCCTGGGGCTTTTCAACCCCGAGCTGGGAGTAGGGCAGATCTCTGACCTCTATCATGGCGACAAGGGTTACCTGGGTTACATTACCCAGAGTGGCAGCCAGGCCAGAGGGATTGCAACGGAAGCCTATATCCGTGGCGTCAAGATCAGCAAGTGCATAAGCATGGGCAACGGCGTCGTGGTGGATGTGCCAGACCTGCTGGACTACCTGGCCCAGGACAAGGACACAAGGGTCATCGGCATGTTCCTGGAGGGGGTCAGAAGCCCCGCCAGGTTCTTTCAGAGCCTTCAGCAAGCATGCAGGCACAAGCCGGTGCTGGTGTGGAAAGTGGCCCAGACAGAGGATGCGGCCCGGGCTGCCGCTGCCCACAGCGGCGCCTCCTACCTTCGCCAGGACCTGTGGGATGCCCTGGTGCTCCGCTGTGGTGCGATACCGGTGGAGAGCGTGGAGGAAATGGCGGACACCGCCATGGCGGTCCACACGATCCCACCCTCCCTGGGAGTAAGGATCGGTCTTTTCGCGATATCCGGAGGTCATTCCACGGAGATGGCCAACGTGTTCTCAAAGCACGGCTTCCGGATACCTGTCCTTGCAGACCAGTCGTATCAGGAGCTGGGATCGTTCCTCAGCCTCATCGGGGGTAACTATGTGAACCCAATTCAGGCCGCTGGGGAACACTTTGAGAGGATCATGGATGTCCTGGCCAGGGACAGCAACCTGGACGTCGTCGCCGCCGAGGTGCCCGTGGGCCGCGTGCATCAGAATCCGGCGATGCTGGAGAGCAGGATCAAGGGGTTCAAGGGTTTCCAGGCGCGGTCTACCAGGCCGGTGATCGCCGTCCTCAGCCCTCATTTCCCGCGAGTGGCTTCCACGGTCCTGGAAGAGGTGGAAAAGCGGTTCCTTGGCGAACATATCCCTACATTGATCGGCTTTGACCGTGCCGCCAGGGCCTTAAAACACGCTATAGACTACCATTCTCAGAGGGAACTGCTGGGAGAATAGTTGAAGGGCGGTCTGCATGGTGCTAAGAAACTATCTCAAAACGGTTTGATGCACCCCAGCCTGAAGGCTGGGGCATGATGCCGCCCCCTTATAGTCTTTGAATAATTACGATGCCAATGAGACCCGACCTCTCCCCCTGTAGTCCCCCTCTCCGCAACGGAGAGGGGGACTGTTATTCAAGGAAACTGTCTGATGCGGCCCTGCCGCATCAGACAGTTTCAAACCAGTCTTCTCCCCCTTCCCGTGCGGGAAGGGGGAGCCAGAGGGGGTTAGGT
>JACQUH010000060.1 GCA_016210375.1 Chloroflexota bacterium | reverse complement strand
GGCACGAGCGTCAATGTGGGCTGAATGCCCAGCAAGCGTCTGCTCACCGTAGGCGACAATCTCTACTACCCCCAGCACCCTAAGTTCGCCGCGCTGAAGAACGGGCACAAGCCTCGCTTCAACTTTGCCGCTGCCATCCGTGAGAAGAACGAGATGGTGGCCATGGCGCGCCAGGCCAACTACGTCAACGTCCTGGAACACCTGGACGGCGTCTCGCTGGTCCAGGCAAGGGCGCGATTTGTGGGGCCCAACCAAGTGGAGGCGGGTGGCCAGGTGTTCGAAGGCGACAAGATCATCATCGCCACCGGCTCCTCGACCAAGGCGCTGCCTGTGCCGGGCATGGACCAGGTGCGCTGGCTCAATAACGTGGCGGCCCTGGAGTTGCCGGAGCTTCCCGGGTCCATGATCGTGGTCGGAGGCGGCCCCCTCGGCCTGGAGTTTGCCCAGATGTTCGCCCATTTCGGGACAAAGGTCACGGTGCTGGAGGCCATGGACCAGATCCTGCCCAGGCATGAGCCCGAGATCGCCGATGAGCTCCAGCGTTGCCTGGAAGCGGAGGGAATCACATTCCGCATCGGCGTCACCATTGAAAGGGTTGAGGAGCGAGACGGCAAAAAGGTGGTGACGGTCCGGGGCGGTAGAGGGGTCCAGAAGCGCCGCTCGCTGGCAACCGAGGTGGAGGAGTTGACCAGCGATGAACTGCTCCTGGCCGCCGGGATCCAGGCCAACACCGCCGGCCTGGACCTGGAGAAGGCCGGGGTCAAGGCCAACAAGAATGGGTTCATCCAGGTCAACCAGTATTACCAGACCGACAACCCGAATGTCTTTGCTGCGGGGGACTGTGTGGGCAGGATGGCCCTGGAAACGGTAGCCGCCAAGGAGGGCGCCCTGGCGGCGGAGAACGCGCTGACGGTGCCGACGCGGACACTGAACTACGATCACATCCCCAATGCTGTCTTCACCAACCCCCAGGTTGCCTCGGTAGGCCTCACCGAAGAGGAGGAGATGCGCCGGTTCAATGCGTGCGCCTGCCGCACCATCCGGATGGACATGGTGCCCAAGGCCCTGACGGTCAATGAGGACCGGGGAGTCTTCAAGATGGTCATCCATCCGCGGAGCTCCAAGGTCCTGGGAGTCCACATCGTGTCTCCGGAGGCGGCTGACCTCATCCATGCCGCCACCATCGCCGTCAAATACGGCTTGACGGTGGAAGACGTGGTAGATACCCTTTTTGTTTTCCCGACTCTCAGCGAGGGGATCAAACGGGTAGCCCAGGCCTTCACCCGGGATGTATCGCAGATGAGCTGCTGTGTGGAGTAGGACTTTGAGAAAGATGCCGTGTGAACCGGGGGGCCAATACCAAAGCGCTTGCTGTGTAGCCGGGCTCGCCCCCGAGCTCGAGGGCCGCGTACCCTTCGGGGTCAGGGACGACCCCGAATACGGAGCTCGTTCTTGTGTTTGTACCAGGGTCAAGACCAATGACAGAAGTGTTGTTGGCGTTCGATCCCTGGAGTTCAACGGACACAACGTAGTGGTCACCGATGACGCTGGGAAGGCTGCCGCCACAAACATTGTGGCCGCCCTGGAAAAAGGCGGCCGCGAGATTGGCGATGCGACAGGGTTATGAAAACGACCGACGCCATACAGCTAGCGAGCAGAGTCCTGGCCAAGGGTGACATCGGGTCTCGTTCGCTCAATTTGAGCCGCGGCGTCCACTGTACTGGCGTAGTAGGTGTACCCAGGCGGGGAAAGGAGAACTGTGCCGCAGGCATCCCAACGAGCTCACCCAAGAAGATGGCCGACCGGTAGTCTGTGGCAACGTGGCAAGTGGTGGCTCATCGCCGGGGGAGTGGCCGGGGCCATAGCCTTGGTGGTATCCCTAAGCTTCGCGTTATCCGGGACGGAGGCGAAAAGGGGGTTGGCGCCGGTGTCTATTCCTTCTTCGGCAGGTTCCGGCGCTCCGGCGTTTTCGTCGTTGCCCAACTTTCCCCTGGCTCTTTATCAAGGGCAAGAGATTCTCGGTTCCCCCCAGCCTAACTTCCACGATCTCCTAGGGAAACAGCCGCTGGTGCTGAATTTCTGGGCCTCGAACTGTCCGCCGTGTACTGCCGAGATGCCGCACTTTGAAAAGGTCTGGAGGAAATATAAGGACAAGCTGACTTTTTTAGGGCTGGACGTCGGTCAGTTCGCGGGGTTGGGTGGGCCGGAAGATTCCAGACGGGAGCTGCGCCAACTCGGTGTCACTTACCCCGCAGCCCCTGTTCCGGATATCCGGACCATTCGAGGGCTTCAGGTCCAGTCGCTCCCCTCAACCTACTTCCTCGCTCGTGATGGCACGGTGCACAAGAGAATAGCCGGCGCTCTCAATGAGGCGAAGCTGAGAGAGCTGGTGGAGGAGCTACTTAAAGCACCGTAGCAGGAGGTTCCCTTATGGAAGCTTTGCTAGCTGCCCTGGCTGTCGGAGCCTGTTGCGGCTTGCCTCTCGCAATAGGAGGAGTTGGTTCCCTGCTGGGCAGGGTGAAGAAGCGGGAGGCCAGCGCCTCGCCCAATCAGCCGTCTAATTCGGCTATGGATGCCTGTTGTCGGCTGCCTGCTTCTGCTGTAAAGAGCGGTGTCCGGTGGCTGCGTAGCCGAGACTGGCAGAGCAATAGGACGACTACGAAATGATACCCTTTTTGTCTTGCCGACTCTCAGCGAGAGGATCAAACTGGTGGCTCATGCCTTCACCACGGGACGTCTCCCAGATGAGCTGCTGTGTGGAATAGCATTGTGGCTAAGTCCAGGACCTCCATCTTCGCCGCCATGATTGTGGGTGCAGTTGCCTTGCTTGCGACAGGGTGCGGCCGTGCCAGCGCGCCTGCTGTTGAGGCCGACGCTTACAGTAATGCCGACGGCGCGCTAGCAGTAGTCTCTCTGGAGATCCCCACTGTGTCCTGTTCCACCTGTTGGCCCCGGATTGAGGCTAACGCCATGAGCGTGCCCGGGGTCAAACAGGTCAAGCCTCATCTGGACAAGTTTCAGACCGCGGTGGTTGTCTTCGACCCCGGCCAAACGACAGTTCAAAACATTGTCCGGGCCATCGAGAAGGGCGGCGACAAGGTGACCGACGTAATAAAGGTCGGTGAATGACGAGCGAAGTTGGGGTCCGGCAGCCGGCGGGGTGCGCAGAGGTCAAAGCTAGATCTCTCGGATGGGCCTTGGACAGGGCGAAAAAGGCCCCGCCGTCGAGAGGCTGGGCGGGGCTGAGGGTGCGCTTCGTGGTGGTCCTCGTCGCTGCGCTGACGTTGTTCCTGGCCGCAGGTTGCGGCAGCGAGAGCAGCGGCCCCATTTCAGTGATACAAACCGCCGATTTTCATGCCCTGGCCTTCGGCCACGAAAATGCCGAAGTCGTTTTCTTCGGTCATCACAACGGCATAATGAGGAGCGAGGACGGCGGCGTCACGTGGAAACGGTTGGTCAATCGAGCGAACTTCGACGCTATGGGTCTCGGCGTAAGCCCGTCCGACAGCCGCCAGGTTTACCTCGCTGGCCACAACATATTCCAGAAGAGCGTAGACGGGGGCGCCACCTGGCAACCGGTCCGGCACAACCTTCCGGGCTCTGACATTCATGGCTTCAGCCTGAGCATGGAGGTCCCCGACCGCCTCTACGCCTTTGTGGTCGGCTTTGGCCTGTTCCGCTCCAACGATGGCGGCCAGAGATGGGACCGGACCGGCGCCCAGCTTCCCGGCGATATCATGGCGCTGGCTGCGGCCGGGGGCTCGCCTGAAGTGCTCTACGCTGGTAGCATGAGCGCGGGCGTGCTCAAGAGCACGGACGGAGGCAGGAGCTGGTCAGGCGCCGCCAACGGCCTCGGTTCTCGGAATGTCATGGCTCTGGCCGTGGACCCAGTCGCCACTTCCACAGCATATGCCGGCACTGGCGCAGGGCTTTACAAGAGCACGGACGCGGGGGCGAGCTGGAGCAGACTCTCGCTGCCTGGCGACAACGCCGTGTCCGTAGCGGTGAGTTCTGCGAAACCTCAGGTCGTTCTGGCCATCACGGTCAAGGACGGGAAAGGGTTGGTCTATCGAAGCCACGACGGAGGCTCGAGCTGGGGCAGGGGCCGATGACGGGCCTCATGCCTTCGTTGCCTCTGCCTGGCAGGCAAAGCAAAGGGCGGTAGTGTATCGCACGTAGAAAGGAGATGCTACCACAAATGAGAGTTGGCGTCCTTAGTCCAGGGAAACTCCACAGCGGTCTGTCCTCTCGGGCGGCACAGTGGCGGGCCGGCTTTGGGCTATACGGCTATCGCGGATGGACCGTTGCTGCGGTTGCCGCTGCACTGGCTCTGGTTGTGGTGGGGATACTGTCGGCCATGATCGAAAACCCACTGTTTGGCAGGCAGACTGCGGTACGGGTACAGGACAATGTCATCTGGATCACCACGGGCCTCCTTATGGGGCTGGTGGGCGGGAGCTTTGTGGTGAAGGGGGCCGGGG
>JACQUH010000068.1 GCA_016210375.1 Chloroflexota bacterium | reverse complement strand
TTTGGTAGCGGTAGGTACAGGGGTCGGGGTGGCCTCCTGCGCGCCGCACGCGACGGCCGTGAGCAGTCCCAGGGCGAGGATCAGGCCGAAAACCAAACCTGGTCTGGACCAAGAACGCTGAGTCATGGCTACCTCCTCCTACTAAATCGCTGGATTCTGGAACAGTGTGGCTCTTTCCTGGTGTCTATCCTTTGCCCTGCGGGTTGGGGAATGATGGTTATTATAGCACCTGATAACGTTTGTCAAGAGAGTTTCAGGGGGTCTACGCTGTTAGCCATGAAAGGAGGGCGAGATGACAGGTTTGCTTTTCACCACGCCCTGCTGCTCCAGGCGCTCCACCTCCGCAGCGGGCAGGCCAAGCACGTCCCGCAGCACCTCTCTGGTATGCTCTCCAACACTGGGGCCGGGCCTGTCCACCCCAGGGGGCGTGCGGGAGAGGCGCACCGGCGTGTTGGGCGCCTTCACGTACACGCCCTCCTTCGGTCCAGGCACGGGCAGGGTGAGGATAGCGCCCCTGGCCTGGATATGCGGGTCGTTGACCATCCCCGCGATGGTGTTGATGGGGGCCACCAGGGCGACGTCCGCCAGCAGGCCGAGCCACTCCACCGTCGCCTTCTTCTTGAAAGCCTCAATCAGGAGTGGCTCCAGCTCAGCGTGGTGCTGATGGCGGATGCGGCTGTCCTCAAAGCGAGGGTCGTGAGCCAGCTCTGGAAGCTCCACCAGAAGACAGAAGGCCTCCCAGTCCCTCACCCCTGCCACTACCACCCAACTGTCGCTGGTAGGGAAACTCTGGAAGGGGGTGATGAGGGGATGGCGCGACCCTACGCGCCCGGGGACCTCCCCCGTTGCGGAGTAGCGAATGATGGCGTTCTCCAGGTTGTAGATAACGCTCTCCACCATGCTCACGTCCAGGCGCTGGCCCAGGCCGCTCTTCTCCCGCTCGTACAGCGCCGAGATGACGCCCAGGGCCATAAAGGTGCCGCCCAGGGTATCGCCGATGGATGCGCCAGCGCGCATGGGGCGGCCATCTGGCTCGCCGGTGATGCTCATGAGGCCGCTCACCGCCTGGGCGATGATATCCAGGGCGCCGCGCTGGGCGTACGGCCCCCACTGGCCAAAGCCAGAGCAGGAGGCGAAGATGATGCGGGGGTTGCGCCGGGAGATGGTCTCGTACCCCAGGCCAAGGTCATCCATGGTGCCGGGGGAGAAGTTCTCTGTGACGACGTCGCACCTATCTGCCAGGCGCAAGACCAGGTCTCTACCTTCCGGGTGCTTGAGGTCCACCTGGATGCTCTTCTTCCCTCGTTCCAGGGAGAAGCGGTAGGTGCTGCGACCGTTGACGAAGGGCGGGTAGCCCCGCGTCTCGTCGGTGGCGGCCACACGCTCCACGTTGATGACCTCGGCGCCCAGGTCGGCCAGGACCATGGTGCCAAAGGGCCCTGCCAGGGCGTGGGTAAAGTCCAGGACGCGGACTCCTGCCAGTGGGCCGGCCATGGTCACCTCCTGCGGCGCAGATTGCATGGTGCGGGTGCCCCACCACTCCTCAGCCACCCCAGATATGAGGGCAGGGAACAGAGAGCATAGGGCATAGCGCATGGAGCAAGAAAAACGATTGCGCCTGGATGCCGGTACGCCTGTGCTCTCCCTGCCTGGCTGCATGGAAAACAACGAGAACGTCGCCACCGCCTGTGAATACATGAGTATACTAGGTGCAGACGTGGCGGAGAACCCCCCTGGGCGACGGGGTTCCGATTGCCTGGCAGTGACGTCTAGCATGACCCTGCGCCAATGGTCATTGACAAAATAATCTGCCAATTGGTTCCGAACTAACCCCCTCTGGCTCCCCCTTCCCGCATGGGAAGGGGGAAAAGACTGGTTTGAAACTGTCTGATGCGGCAAAGCCGCATCAGACAGTTTCTTTGAATAACAGTCCCCCTCTCCGTTGCGGAGAGGGGGACTACAGGGGGAGAGGTTGGGTCTCATCGGCATCATAATTACTCAAAGACCATAGGTGCCAGGTGCGGATTGGGTGAACCCCCGACATTGGTCGGGGGAATTGAACAACCCGCCATAGCGGACGGAACCGTTGGCGGGGTTTACATCCCTCTGGCGGCATGGAACAATGTCGCCGCCATGGGAGCCTACGAGCTGCTGCTGCGTCCCCTCGTCTTTCGCCTGGAGCCGGAGTGCGCCCAGACCCTGGCCGAGTGGTCGTTGCGCCGCCGCTGGCTCTGGCGTCTGGCCGCCTGGCACTACGATTGCCATGACCCGCGCCTTCGGGTCCAGGCTGGCGGCCTGGAGTTCCCCTCGCCGGTGGGCCTGGCGGCCGGCTACGATAAGGGCTGCCATGTCCTGGACTCCCTCCTCGCCCTGGGCTTCGGCTACGTCGTGGGCGGCACCGTGCTGCCAGAGCCACGTCCTGGCAACCCCCAGCCCAGGGTGGTGCGCCTGAAGAGGCAGCAGGCCCTCATCAACGCGCTGGGCTTCCCAACCCAGGGCATGGCCAACGCCGCCCAGAACCTGGAGCGACTCCGCGCCCGGGACGGAGCCAGGGGCAAGCCCCTTCTGGTCAGCGT
>JACQUH010000067.1 GCA_016210375.1 Chloroflexota bacterium | reverse complement strand
TTCCGACCTAACCCCCTCTGGCTCCCCCTTCCCGCACGGGAAGGGGGAGAAGATTGGTTTGTATTGGTGTGATGCGGCAGAGCCGCATCACACCAATACCTCAAGTCATCGTCCCCTCTCCCTTGGGGGGCGTTGCCTCAAGAGTCAGGAGCGTGCAGGGAAGGTCAGTTTCCGCTGCGGGTCTGGGGGTCCTCCAGATACAATTCTTCCCCCTTCCCTGAAGGGAAGGGGGCTAGTGGGTTAGGTCAAAGCCCCCCATGGGAGAGGTCGGAACCTCACTGGCAGATTATCTTGTCAATGACCATAAGGCTGGGGCATGATGCCGTTTTGAGATAGTTTCTGATGGCGGGTCTTTCCGCGAGGGCATCAGCCACCGGGGCGGACGGAGCAATAGAGGGCCGGCAAGCTAACTGATTGCCCTGAGAACGGCTATAATAGCAAGCGTGCCATGACGCTCTTCCAAGCTGCGCCCCTCCTTCAGGCTTCCCTGGCCTTGGGGGTCCTTGCCCTCGTGGTCATACAGGGAGGCCTGTCTCGCTCGTCCACCCGCTGGTTCGCCCTTTTCATCGTGGGCCAGATGCTTTGGGGCCTCGCCGTCTACGGGCTGCGCGGCAGCAGTGACCTGGCGTGGGCCTTGCGGTGGGAACGTCTCACTCCGGCTGCGGTGAGCCTTACCGCGGTCTCCTTCTACCGCTTCTCCCGGGCGGTGGTGCAGGCCCCAGTACCCCGGTGGATGATCATCTTCACCTCTGCCCACTTCCTCCTCAGCCTGGCGTCCATCCCAACCTCCTTCATCGTCTACGGCGTAGAGGTCGCCAGCTACGGGAACACTGCTATTTGGGGAACTGCCCTCATCCAGTGGACTGTTCCTATCTATTTCATGATGGTGGTGTCGCTAGCCACGCTCTACAAGGGTTTCCGCCTGGCCCCCAACTACACCGAGCGGAACCGTCTGTTGCTCACGGTTATTGGGGCGTCAATGTCTGTATTGGGCGGCCTCCTGGACGTGGCGCCCGTGCTGGGCATTGATGTGCCCCCGGCCACGTCGTGGACCAATTCCCTCTTCTTCATCCTGGTCGGGGTGGCCATCCTCCGGTACCACCTGCTGGACATCCAGGTCACCCTGCAGCGGCGGATCGCCTACCTGGTCCGGAGCATTGCCATCCTCCTCGCCGCGGGCCTTGGGGCGGTCTCCGTGTGGTTGCTCGGCTTCTCGCTGTGGAGCGCCGTCCCCGTTGGGCTGGGCTTTGTGCTGGCCGCCGAACCCGCGTGGCGCAAGCTGGATAGCCTCCTGCGGTCCCACCTGGAGCGGGACCTGCTGGGCGAGCTCCAGCCGCTCCTCACGCTGGAAACGGGACATGGGATCATCACCGATCGCCAGATTGCCGACACGGTCCTCAAGCTCGTTCAGGAAATCATCCATCCTTCCCACTGTGCGTTCCTTGTGCTCCAAGACATGCTCATGACGCCCATCGTGTCCCAGGGGTACGCAGCCGGGCTGGAGGCGCAGCTCGCCACAGGTCACCCGTTGGCCTTCTGGCTCCGGGGCCAGAGGGGGCCGGCCTTCCACCAGGACCTCATCGCGGAGCCCTGGTATGGGAGCCTGGCGCCCTTTACACTGGAGCCTATCGCATCCCTGGACGCTGAGGTCTACGTTCCGATGGTGGCCCGGGGTTCCCTGGAAGGGATCCTGGTGCTGGGGAACAAGGCGGGGCACGCCATTTACTCCTGGCAAGAGATGGCGCTCCTTGCGGCGCTGGGGCAACAGGCAGCGCTGCTGCTGGAGTCGCTTCGCCTCACCGAGGCAGACCGCTCCCAGCGGGAGCGCATGGAGCGGCTGCGGGAGGTGCAGCGGTACATGGTGGAGGCGCGGGAGGAGGAGCGACGCTCCCTGGCAAAGGACATCCACGACGAGCCGATCCAGATGCTGGTGGCCTCCCTGGTCAGGCTAAACTTGATTCTGGACGCCGCCATCACTCGCCCCGACCTCGTCCATCAGCAGCTCCAGAACGTCGCTCGGACCGTCGGGAGGGCAGAGCAGAGCCTGCGGAGCATCATGCGGGGGGTCTTCCCCTCCCTGCTTCAGGACCTTGGCCTGCTGGCTGCCCTGGAGGCCCTCTGCCAGGACCTGGGGGGCAGCACGCTGGCCAGGACGCCCGTACACTTGAAGATGACAGTGGACGGCGTTCCTCATTTGTGGAATCCCCCGCTGACCGTGGGACTGGTGATCTACCGCTTTGTCCAGGAGGGCCTCCGCAATACCCTGGCCCATGCCGAGGCGACCGAGGTGCAGGCCACGGTCGTGTACGGCCCTGACGAAGTGACCATGGAGGTGGTGGACAACGGGCGGGGCGTTGACGCTGAGCGCACCACGCGTCGCCGGCAGGAAGGCCACATAGGGTTGTTGGGGCTGGAGGAGCGGCTCGGAGCCCTGGGCGGCAACGTGACCATCAACAACCGGGCGGAAGGTGGGGTACAGCTCTGGGGCGAGTTCCCCCACCACGCTCCCACCCCAGACCCTCAGGCCCAGTGGTCCTTTGAGTACCAGTTTGTCCCCTTCCATGACCCCTCGGCGCCCGTTGAGGTGCCTGCGAGGCCCATCGCCAAGGACGCCTGAGAGCCGTTCATGACGGCAATTTCCTCGCCTTCGCCTTCCTTGGATCACGGATTCCGTCGGACCAGTACCCTGACATTCGTCGGGTGGTACTTTTGTACATTGTAGGCGGAGTACGGTTTCCAGATAATAAGTTGGGGCATATACCAAGAGAAAGGAGGTGCGACCATGAGACGAACCCGAAAGCTGCTAGCGATGCTGGCGGTGGTGGGTGCGCTGACCCTCGCCACCTCGGCGACGGCGATTGCCGCTGGCCCTCCCGCTCCAGTCGCGGACTATGGGCTGTTTACCGCGGTGACCCAGGTGATAGGCAATCCAGCAGGCACCGTGGATGGGACCCACATCGCAGTGTGCACCGTTACAGCGAGCAACCCGGCTACCGACCTGAGTGACCCAGGCTGTCCGTAGTGACGTAGTTCCCAGGGAACAGTCACAAGACAGGCGGCCGGATGGGCGCAGGCCAGGACACTAATGTCCTGGCCTGCGCTGTTTTGTAACGGGGACAGTCAGGCGTTCAAGCCTTGAGCGGCTGTCCTTACAAACCCTTTGGGGATCATCCCTTTGAGTCGGAAGTGTGAGAGCTGCGCCAGCATCCCTGTCATTCTGAGAGCCTGTGAGGAAGTGGCCTGCGTTATGCCAGAAAAGGTTGGGGGAGCAACTTGTCATTCTAGCCGAAGCCCTGAGCGCAGCGAATGGGGAAGTGGTCGGACTACTCTTGCTACCCAGTGCTGTCCGCTTCGCGAAGAATCCCTCATACCCACCGTATTCCGCAAGGGCCGAGGCATCGGCCCATCGCTTGCTAGCCTATTTCTTCACAACCTTCTGCGGGAGAGAAAACCATTTTGGGTCCGCTTCTCTGAAATCGGCCTGCGCAGCAGGCCGGTTTCAGAGAAGCGGACCCCTGGAGGATAGGGAGAGTGGTCGCTGCGCAAGAGAGCCGTGAGCAGCGTACCCGTATGCGAAGGGTGCAACGCCTGCCGATGATCCCTGTCGTGCTGCTCTGCGCTGTGAGCCTGGCCGCCACATCCTGCCAGGGGCCGGCGGGCACCGGTACACCGTCCTCGGCAGCGACGGCTGGGCCCGCCGCGACAGTACCGGCGCTGCCTCTTCAGCCCGTGCGCGTGGAGCGCGCCTTCCCCGGCCTGTCTTTCCAGCGCCTTACCGACATGGCGCAGCCGCCAGGCGGTCTCTATATCTTCGCCGCAGAGCAAAGTGGCCGCCTATGGGCCTTTGAAGACGACCCGCAGGCCTCCAGCGCCACCCTGGTCCTGGACATCAGCAGCCAGGTCCTCCAGGCCCACAACGAGGAAGGCCTGCTGGGGTTGGCCTTTGACCCGCTGTACGGGTCCAACGGCTACCTCTACCTCTACTACTCTGCCGCAGGCCCCAGGCGCAACGTTCTGGCCCGGTTTACCCTCTCCGGCGATGGCTCTCCAATCATTAACCCTGCCAGCCAGCTCGTCCTCCTGGAGATCGGCAAGCCCTTCGGCAACCACAACGGAGGCCAGCTTGCCTTTGGCCCCGACGGCTACCTGTACATCGGCGTCGGCGATGGCGGCGGCAGCGGCGACCCCTACGGCAACAGCCAGAACAGAGGGACCCTCCTGGGCAAGCTCCTGCGGATAGACGTGCGCGGCGCCACTCAGGGGCATCCCTACCTGGTCCCGCCGGACAACCCCTTCGTCGGCGTGCCCGGCGCCCGAGAGGAGGTATGGGCCTACGGCCTCCGCAACCCCTGGCGCTTCGCCTTTGACGCTGCCACGGGCCTCCTCTGGCTGGCGGACGTGGGCCAGAACGCCTGGGAAGAGGTGGACATTATCACGAAAGGAGGCAACTACGGCTGGAAGGTGATGGAGGGCAACCATTGCTACAGCCCTCGGCAGGGATGCCAAACGGGGGGACTGGAGCCGCCCGTAGCGGAGTACAGCCACGCCGAGGGCTGCTCGGTCACCGGCGGCTATGTCTACCGGGGCGAGAGGCTTCCCTCCCTCTACGGCGCATACGTCTACGCCGATTATTGCTCTGGGGCGGTCTGGGGCCTTCGCTACCGCGATGGCCGCGTCGCCGAGCACCTGCTGCTGGCCACGGCAGACCTGGGCGTCACCTCCTTTGCCCAGGACGCTCGCGGCGAGCTGTACCTGCTCTCCCAGGACCAGGGGGTTTACCGCCTGGCGCCCTGATGATGTCTGATGAATCGGAATGTTGCGGCAAAGCCGCAACATTCCGATTCATCAGATTATTGTCCCCCCTCACCGAGGTAGATAGGGAGACCACAGGGGGATAGGTCAAGCCCAATCCTGGCGCTTTAGCATCAGGCCATGCCTGGAAGCAATCAGCCACGCCCAATACACAAACTTGACACCCTCTACCCAGGGCGTTACTCTAAATCATCAACAGTCCAGCCGCGGGTAATCTTGGTGGCCCGCAGGCGAATAGAGCGAAAGGACGGCCCAGGCCATGGACATTATAGCGTCCGTAGTGGCCGTCCTCGTGGCTTTGGGACTGGGGACAGCAGGTGGTTACTTCGTCCGCACCGTATTCGCCCAGCGGGGCGAAGCCGCAGCCCGTGGTAGGGCTTCAGTCATCGTTGAGGAGGCGGAGAAGGAGAAGCAGAGGCTGGTCCTGGAGGGGAAGGAGGAGGCGCTGAAGCTCCGCACCGCTGCGGAGCAGGAGCTACGAGACCGCCGCACCGAGCTGCAACGGCAGGAGCGGCGGCTGACCGGCCGCGATGAGCAGCTTATCCGGCGCAGCGAGGCCATGGAGAAGCGCGAGCGGTCTGTTACCCAAAAAGAGCGGGACCTGGAGGTTAAAGAGGCGGAGCTGGATGACTTCAAAGCCAAGCAGCAGGCCCAGCTTGAGGCCCTTTCTGGCCTTTCCATGAACGACGCCAAGGAGCTGCTGGTCCGGCGGGCGGAGGAGGAAATCCAGTACGAGCTGGCCCGCCGATATAGGGACCTGGAGGAAAGGGCAAAAGAGGAGGCAGACCAGAAGGCTCGCAAGGTCATCACGCTCGCTATCCATCGCCTCGCTTCAGACGTTGTTTCCGAGAACACCACCGCTGTTGTACCCCTTCCCAATGATGAGATGAAAGGCCGTCTCATTGGCCGCGAAGGACGGAATATCCGAGCAATTGAAGCCGCCACAGGGGTAGACCTCATCGTTGACGATACGCCAGAGGCCGTGACGGTTTCCTGTTTTGACCCCATTCGCAGAGAGGTCGCCAAGCTGGCCCTCACCTACCTGGTCCAGGACGGCAGAATCCACCCTGCCCGTATTGAGGACATGGTGACCAAGGCCCAGAAAGAGGTGGAGGATACTATCTGGAAGGAGGGTGAACGGGCAATATTTGAGTCCGGCGTACGGGGCATGAACCCGGAGATCGTCAAGCTCATGGGCCGCCTCAAGTACCGCTACAGCTACGGCGAGAACATCCTCCAGCACAGCATAGAGGTCTCCCTTCTCTCTGGCATGTTGGCCGCTGAGGTCGGCGCCAATGTAGACGTGGCCAAGGCCGGCGGCCTGCTGCACGACATCGGTAAGGCCCTCACCCACGAGGTGGAAGGCACCCACGCCGAGATCGGCGCCGAGGTGGCCCGCAAATATGGCATCCCGGAGCCTATCCGGCGCGCCATTATGGAGCACCACGACGAGGAAATGGGTTCCGTGGAGGCCTTCCTGGTTGCCGCCGCCGACGCCATCAGCGCGGCCAGGCCCGGCGCCCGCAGGGACACCCTGGAGCACTACGTCAAACGCCTGGAGGCCCTGGAGGCCGTGGCCAACGCTTTCCCTGGCATTGAAAAGAGCTTCGCCATCCAGGCCGGCCGCGAGGTGCGCATCATGGTCAAGCCGGAGGAGGTGGATGATGTGGCCGCTGCCAACCTGGCCCGCAACGTGGTCAAGAAGATAGAGGAGACCCTCGTTTTCCCCGGCCAGATCAAAGTGATCGTTATTCGCGAGACCCGCAACGTTGAGTACGCCAAGTAGGTGAAGCGAGTACACACATCGGGGCGGGCTTGATGCCCGCCCCGATGTGTGCCAGGCGATGGAGTACCTGTCTCACGAAGCTCTTTAGCATGGCCCCCTCATGGCCATTGAACAATTATGATGCCACTGAGACCCGACCTCTCCCCCTGTGGTCCCCCTCTCCTTCCAGGAGAGCGGGACGATATTCTGAAGAATCGGTGTGATGCGGCAAGGCCGCATCACACCGATTCAAACCTACCTGCTCCCCCTTCCCCTTGGGGAAGGGGGAGCCAGAGAGGGCTAGGTCGGAACCCTATAGGCAGTCCATTTTGTCAATAACCATTAGGCTGGGAGGGTAAGAACCATTCTGAGGGAGTTCCCAAGGTGAGTGGTTCAGCGGAGAGCACATCGTGAGAAGGAGATGGGCGTTTCTATGCGAATCCTCATGATCGGCGACATCGTGGGCAAGCCGGGCCGCAGGGCCGTCCAGTCCCTGGTACCCGGACTGCGCTCCGAGCACTCCGTGGACCTGGTCATTGCCAACGGCGAAAACGCCGCGGGCGGCTTCGGCATCACCCGGGAGACCGCCGATGACATCTTCGCCGCCGGGGTGGACATCATCACCACCGGCGACCACGTCTGGGACAAGAAGGAGGCTCTCCCCTACCTGGACCAGGAGCCTCGCTGTCTCCGTCCCCTCAACTTCCCGCCGGGCGCGCCCGGGAACGGCCACTACACCTGGGGCAACGTCCGGGTGGTCAACCTCATGGGCCGCGTCTTCATGAATGCGCACCTGGATTGCCCCTTCCGCGCCATGGACGCGCTCCTCCGAGAGCTGCCGCCCGCGCCGGTCACCGTCGTGGACTTCCACGCCGAGGCGTCCTCGGAAAAGCAGGCCATGGGCTGGTACCTGGACGGGCGCGTCAGCGCCATCGTGGGCACCCACACCCACGTCGCCACCGCCGACCCGCGCCTCCTGCCCAGGGGCGCCGCCTTCGTGACCGACCTGGGCATGGCCGGCGCCTACAACTCCGTCATCGGCGACGATCCGCAGGACGTCCTGTACCGTTTCCTGACCCAGATGCCCCGGCCCCTGAATGTGGCCCGAGGCCCCATGCGCCTCAACTCTGTGCTGATTGAAGTGGACGAGGCCAACGGCCGCGCCAGGGACATCCAGCGCATTGACCGGGTGATTGAGTAACATGCCCGTAGAAGTTGACCTGCACCTCCACACCACCCAGTCCGATGGCCGCCTGACGCCCACAGAGCTCGTCCGTCTGGTGGCTCAGAAGGGACTGAGGGTAGTCGCCATTACCGACCACGACATCACCGACGGCCTGGCCGAGGCGTACCAGGCCGCCCGGGCCTACCCCCAGCTCACCATCATCCCCGGCGTGGAGCTCAGCACCGACATCCCCGGCAACGAGGTCCACATGCTGGGCTACTACCTGGACTACGAGGATGCGGGATTCCAGGCCACCCTCCAGCGTTTCCGGGAGGGCCGCGTGGACCGTGCCCAGGAGATGGTGCGCAAGCTGGCCCAGCTCGGCATGCCCGTGGACTGGAAGCGCGTGAAGGAGATCGCCGGCAGCGGGGCCATCGGCCGGCCTCATATCGCCCAGGCCCTGGTGGAGAAGGGGTACTTCCAGTACCCGCAGCAGGCCTTTGAGAGGCACCTGGGCCGCAACGGCCTGGCCTACGCCGAGCGGGAGAAGCTGACCCCGCCCGAGGCCGTCCGCCTCATCGTGGGGACGGGTGGTGTAGCGGTGCTGGCCCACCCTGCCATGCTGGACGGACTGGAGAGAATCCTTAGAGAGCTATGGGAGGCGGGCCTTCAGGGGATGGAGGTCCACTACGCCGAGTATGACGAGCCTACCCGCGCCCGTCTGGCCGAAGCCGCCCACCGCCACGGCCTGCTGCCCTGCGGGGGCAGCGACTACCACGCCTTCGGGACGCCCGGAGAGCACCTTCCCGGCGAGTTGGGGCCACCGATGGAGGTAGCCCGCCGTCTCAAGGAGTTGGCTGATGCCAACGCACGCGCCCGCCGCCCCCAGCGCGTGTAGCCCGCGCCTCTTTGCCGGTATATGACACAGCAAGCGGAACGCTACTTGCCTTCCGCTTGCTGTGTTAAGTCTCCTCAGAAACAACCTTAAGGTGGCTTTCTATCCCATCCTGATGGTCTTGGATCAAATAGCTTTTGTAAAAGCATCTCCCTCACCGAAGCGGAGAAGGGGACGTTGATTTGAGGAAACGGTGTGATGCGGCTTTGCCGCATCACACCGTTTCAAGCCAATCTTCTCCCCCTTCCCCTGGGGGAAGGGGGAGCCAGAGGGGGTTAGGTAGAAACCCAATTGGCAGACTATTTTGGAAATGGTCACCAGGGGGCAGCCCCAAAGGGAGTTCTGAAATAGTCAACCAACTGATGACCATATCGCTGGAAAACGAAACCGCCCCCTTTCAGGGGGCGGTTTCACCATGGGTCCTGAGAAAGCTACCCTGCTGCTCGCCCGTTAATGCCCGCCGCACGCGCATCCCTCACCGTGCTCCGCCTCGTCCGTCGCCCCATGGCCGCCGCAGCCGCACTGCCCACCACAGGCGCATCCTCCACCCTCCGCCATGAAGTTGGGGTTGGAAATGACAAACCCGCTCCGCATCAGCCCTTCCACGTAGTCAATCTCCGACCCTTCCAGGAGAGGCAGGCTGTCCGAGTCCACCAGGATCCTCACGCCGTAGGCGTCAATCACCGAATCGTCCTGTTTGGTTTCCCTCTCCAGGGAGAGCATGTACGGCGCTCCACCGTGAGGGCTGGGGACGACGATGATTCGTAGCGCAGACTCGGGCTGGCCCTCCTCGTCCATAATGCCCCTCAGCTTCTCGCTGGCCAACTCAGATACGGTTATCACAGCACACTCCTTTCGTGCGTAGGCAGGAACGTAGAACTCAGATTGCGAACCTTGGTTGAAAGAATTGTAGCATCCTGGCCTCACGGCGGTCAACGGGGGGTATGCCAAGGCGGGGTCTTCCGTTTTTCCAAGCGCCTGTGGAAGCAGTATCAATCACCACGGCCTCATGGTCATTGACTAAATACAGCGACTTTCAACAGGTCATTCTGAGCAAGTCCCGATGCAATCGGGACGCAGCGAAGAATCTAAGGCGCACCATTGGTGAGCGTCTGGTTCCCAAGCGGAAGTTCGCAGATAATCGGCGGAACGCCTTAGATGCTTCGGTCGTCCCGACCAGTCGGTACTCCCTCAGCATGACATAGGGATGTCTTTCTAATGAGTCAAAGACCTAAAGGCTGTGGCATCCCAATGTCCCCACATGCCGCACCCTTATGATCCTGGACCAAATAACCTAACCCCCTCTGGCTCCCCCTTCCCCATGGGGGAAGGGGGAGCAGATACGCTTGAATCAGTGTGATTCGGCAAAGCCGAATCACACTGATTCTTTACACCTCTGCATCCTCGCAGTGGTAAGTTTGGCGGTGTTGGCTGTGGCATAATAGCCGACAACGCCAGAGGAGAAGACAACGTGACTGAATCTGTCACCGCCTACCAAGGCAGGCCAATGTCCCTCCATTTTGAGCGGGACGGCCTGCGCCTGCACTACCTGGACTGGGGCGAAGGCCCGCGGGAGCACCTTGTCCTCCTCCACGGCCTCACCAGCAACGCCCATGCGTGGGACGACTTCGCCAGGGAGGCCTCCCCCCGATTCCGGGTGATAGCTTTGGACCTGCGCGGGCACGGCGAGAGCGGTCATGCCCCGGACGGCTACACTCTGGACCTCTTCGCCGACGACGTAACGGCCCTGGCGCGCCACCTCAACCTGCGCTCCTTCCACCTGGTGGGCCACTCCCTCGGGGCCATGATCGCTATGTACCTGGCGGCCCGGTACCCAGGCATGATAGCTCGCCTGGTGCTGGTGGACGGCGGGCCGGGAACCCTGGTGGAGCCGGTCCGCCAGACAGCGCTCCCTGTATTCACCCGGCCTCTGGGCTTCGCCACGCCCGAGGAGGCCAAGGCGTATCTGCGCACGGTCTACCCCGACGACAACGAAAGGCGCACAGAGTGGCGTTTCCAGCACGGCATGAGGCAGAACTGGGCGGGCATGTGGGTCTTTCGCCTGGACCCGGAGCTGTGGTGGGTGATTGGCGGGTCAGAGGCTTTCCGCCAGCAGATGGAAGGGCTGTGGGACATGCTCCCCTCCCTGCGGTGCCCGGTTCTGTTTGTTCACGGGGGAAACAGCCCCCTGGTAAGCCTGGCGACAGCCCAACGAGTAGTGGCGGCCATCCCCGATGGCAGGTTGTCCGAGATCCCCGGCGCGGGGCACGCCGTCCCCTCCGATGCGCCGCAGGCCTTCCGAGAGGCCGTCCTCGCCTTTCTGGGGGGGCTTGGCCTTCCCGGCGGAAGCTGACGGGGGTTATCGCCTGCAAAGGAACTGGTTGGGGAGTACCCCTGGGCGGATTTGAACCGCCGACCAACGGTTTAGGAAACCTTAGCCGTATGTGTTGTTCTATGCTGCCAGATACGTTCTGTTCTATAACCGTCCAGGGCCACACCCCCCATTTTGTATCTGTGGTGCCGTCCTGTGCCAAGAAATCGTGCTGAGTTGGTTAGCAAACCGTTAGCAAACATCCTCCTATGCCCCAGCTACGGGCAAGCTCCCGGCCAGGCGGGAGGCCCCCAGCCTGGGCCGCCTTGTCAGGCGGGCTGTGCGAGGCGTCATTATCGTCAAGTGCAGATACGGCCAGGGACGCATCGGCCTCCTGGGGCGGCTCCTGAACGGTCATAAGCTGCTCTTCCACGTCAGCCTGCTCTACGACCTCCTGCACGTTCGGGGACGGTTCTGCAAGCCGTTGCCGCCGAATTACCCGCGCCCTAGGCTGCACGGCCGGGGGCCTAGCTCAGGGGCCTGGGCACGGGCCAGGGGCACGGGTGGAGGCGCGGGAACGCTGGGCCTGGGTCTACGGTAGATGCGCGGCGGGGGCATAGGCGAGCCGTCTATTCGGGTCATGGACGACTTGGGCCAGCTACAGGTTTGCTTCACTAAGCGCGTCATTGCGATTCTCCCTCCCCTGGGGCCTGCTGGGTGAGCAAGCCCGTCGCTATGGCCCAGGTGAGCCACGAACGGCCATACCCCGACAGCCGGAATACGAACCCGAAGTTGCCCGGTGGAATCTTGACACGCTTTGAGTTAAGGCACCCGTCGGCCTGGCAACGGGAGAGGCAGCCCGACACCTGACCTCTGGTCAGGTGTGGTAGATAGCGATGCACCTGGGCGGCGCTCACCGCACCATCCGTGCCCGAAAGATTCCAGACTGTCGCGATCACCTGCGACTTAACACTGTTTCGGGGCGGCAGCGCCTCATGGACCATCGCACAGAACCCCCGCAGGGGCGCTTCGGTTGCCATCGTTTCTCCTTCCTCTTTCCGATGAATACCCTACCATTATCGCAGAGCGATCCCCCCGTGTCGCCCCCCGAAGGCCCGTCTTTTGCATCCACTCTTTGGTGCTACTGGCTGGATTTTCAAGGCGGCGGAGCCGACAGCCCTTCGGAGGGACGACGAGAGAAGAGCCATGCCCTGGACGGCCTGCTCCGGCCTGGACAGGTACATCGGATTTCGGGTTTGACGTTTAAGATACGGTAGCTTCTTGGAAGGACTTTATCGGACTTTTTGATGCGCTTAGAGCGAAAAATCCACTTTCCCGACGGACTTCGCCACCTTAGCACGAAACACAAGTCGGCATAGACGTACCTCGTCTCGCAGCACTCCTGGCACCTGACGGAACGCCACAGCCAGGCGGTTAAGGTGCTTTGACCTTCGGGAAGCTGTCGGCGCATCACGCCCCCTTCGGCGGCGTGGGGCCACCTGCGCCGCTAGGCGATACAGTGGCGTGGCTTCAGGCATTGCATCAACGGGTGGCACTGAAGTACCTTGCCCTGCACGAAGCTGCATAAGGCGTTGGATGACCTCCTGCTTCTTGACCTTCAGCGTATTGGTGCGTGGGAAGTCTTCGTCCGGCCGTACCGTCAAGCCTTGCACCCGCTGGTGGTCGGCCAGCGCCCTGTTGACCTCCTCCACGACCGTTTTGGCTATTGCCCCCTTGTTATTCAAGAGCAAGGCGGCGCACCTCCACGTCCTGCTCGCTCTTGGGCAGGCCAACTACCACCGCGACGGCCACTGCCGGATGACGTCGTAGGCGCGCTTCAATGTCCTCCGGGTACACGTTCATACCGCTGGCCAGCACAATCAGGTCCTTCTTCCTCCCCCGGGAGTAGAGGAAGCCGTCCTGGTCTGTTGCTCCCAGGTCGCCGGTTGTGCCAGAGGTGAAGATGATTTCAGCGATGTCGCTAGAAAATAGACTCACTTCCTGAACCAAGGGTGCAGCATCAACCAGGAAGGCTTGCAGTTCTTCCAGCGCCACTTGGGGCAAGCCCAAGCCCCTGGTTTCCGCCGCCGTGGCTGACGACACGAAGGCTAGCTTGGGTTTGGTGCTGTCTACCACCTTTGCTGCAAACTCGCGTGTGCTACGCACGTCCAGAGGTACAACAATGGCCCCGCCCGGAGGCATCCGAAGAAAACGGCTACCACTTGGGGCGAGTTTTGCGCCCAAATCATGATGCGGTCGCCCGTCCGCACTGCCTGTCCTTGAAGACGCGCCGTTGCTTGGCCCGATGTCTCCTTCAGGCGACGGTAGCTCCACCGCTGAGTGTGATAGCCCTGGCGCATCGCCAGGGCCGTCCGGCCTCCAAAACGGCTATGAGCGTCTGTCAGCAGGTCCACAAGCGTGTTCATGGAATGCCTCCCCACTTGGCATTTAAATGCCGTGCGCCAGCTCTTATGGATAAACGGGGCTTGTCCCATGCCTCCATGCTAGGCCGTGACGGACCGAGGGAAGAGGTACATCCCTACTAACCTTTCGTGGTAGGTGTACTATTGCGCTGTCATGCTTCGCCTGTCGTAGACATGCCTTGCTACGGCGGGCCGGGGGAGAGGTGTCCATGTGGAAAACCTAGAGGTGCGTACAGGGATTGACCTGGTGAGCTTGGAGGAGTTTCAACGCTCCCTAACGGCGGGAGGCGATGCATTCCGACGGCGGCTGTTTCATCCCTCAGAGGCGCAGGGGGCAAGCTCGGAGCGCCTTGCCGCCGTCTGTGCCGCCAAAGAAGCGGTATTCAAGGCCCTGGCTCTACCTAAGGGCAATTGGCACGTGGTAGAGGTGCGCCATACGCCTGAAGGCAAGCCCTACCTGGCCTTTGCTTCGGAGTACGACGCATCCCATATCTTGAGCATTGATCTGAGCATCAGCCACCACGGTAACTACGTTGTGGCGGTGGTTGTGGCGCTGGTGCGGCCCTAGCCCTTGCCAATGTCCTGGAGGAACGTTTGCACGGCGGCTTCGTATGCTGTCGGGTCTCGGTTCCACGAGCCAACGTGCAGCGCTCCTTCCATGCGCACGTACCGCACGATGTCCGGACGGGCCTTGGCCAGGGCGTCGCTAGTGGCAATGGGCACAGTTGGGTCGGCGTCACCGTGAAAGAGCAGGATGGGGGCCTTCAAGCGGTCGGTGTGCTTCAGGTAGTCCAGCTTGCGCCACGGCACACCAAAGCGGAGCTGAGAGAACCCCTTGGCAACGCCCGCGACTAGCGTAGGGTAGCCCCGTTGCTGCACGCCCAGGTCAATGGTCTTGTTGAAGTTGATCATGGGCGCATCCAGGATGACCCCTCGCACTTTGTCCGCTTGGGCGGACTGGTAGAGGAAGTTGGCAACGATTGCGCCGCCCATTCTGAAGCCAACCAGCACCACATCGTGAGCGCCTTGCTGGAGGGCATAGCCGACGGCCCCTTCCATGTCCTGCCACTCCGCTTGGCCGTAGCGTAGAAGGCCGTCCGGGTTCGGCGGCGCGCCATCGTCGTTGCGGTACTCTATCATGAGGACGGGATACCCCATTCCCACAATGGTAGGCAGAATGCGCAGCCCCTCCCTGAGAGGCGCGTTGCGGCCATGCACGGTAATGACCCAGGTGCTGCCCTTGCCCTCCACATACCACGCTTTGAACTCCCCCAGGGGCGATGTGTACCGCACCTCCTGGAAGGGTATGGCGAAAACCTGATATGGGTCGCTGGGGAAAGCTGTCCCTTCCAGGCGCACCATGTCGTCTGGGTGCAACTCGCCGTTGAAGGCCGTGAAGGGCCGTACCACCTGCTGCTCAGTAAGCTGGCTGATGGCCCCCGCCTGGCCATAGCCGCTGTCCCACCGTACACCCCACACGCCGTCGTACTTCCAAGGCGCGGTGTTGCTGGTGGAGGGCGTTACCCCAAGAGTGATTTGACCGTTTCCCACTGCAATCACCCGCATGTCCAGGTCGGAGGGCTTGTGGTTCGGCATCAGGGCGTCTTTCTTGAGGATGTCGGAGAGATACCAGCCACCGCCGGCAATGCCGCCAGCCGCGGCCAGCACAACAACCGCTAGAACAGCGATGAGGATGCGCTTCCAGAGACGCATGGATGACCTCCTGCTTGAGATTTCTACGATATCTACAGAGTGTGCACTGCCCCCTCAATAGCGGCGGTAGCTTCCAGGTACGATGCCCCGGGTTGGAAGAAAATGGGCTTGCCGAAGCGTATCTCTACGTGCCCTCTCCGTAGGAAGGGAAATGGCTCCGGCTTGCCGGGGCTATGGATGAGAAGGTGCAGCGGCACCACAGGAATGCCTCCTTCCACGCCAATGAGGCCAGTACCGCTCTTGAAGGGCTTCATAGGCCCACCGACGGTCAGTTCCCCCTCTGGGTAAAGAAGCACGGACCAGCCCTTGTCCAGTATCCGTCCCAGGTTATCCAGGCTAGCGCGCACGGGGCCATCCTTGGCGAAGGGGAAGCCATTGCCCAGAAGGGGATTCATCACTGCGTTAACAGGGTTGCCCCAAAGGTCGGCGGCGGCGGCAATGGCCAGCCTGCGCCGCCAAGGGTTGGGCATCGCCTTGATGATGAGGCCGTTGTCCAGCGCCAGGTGGTGGTTCGCGGCAAAGAGCACTGGGCCTTTGACGCCATCCAGATGCTCCTGTCCACTAACACGCAACCGGTACAGCCATAAGCCCATGGGGAAGATGAAGGCGCGTTGGATTGTCCCACGCAAGGGCTGGCACCACCAGCTCATGCCCCAGCCAGGGAAGCTCTGCACCGTGTGGGCGTTTGCCTGCTCCCCTATCATCGCCTGGAGCTGCCCGACGGTTGTATCTGGTCCAACGGTGGTTTCGTCCACAAAGGCCCCCAGCTCCTCTTCCACCACCGACAATAGCTCCACCCGCTTCAGGGAGTCCAGGTTCAGGTCACCGCCCAGGGTCCTCTCGGCGGCTACCTGTCCCAGGGCTACACCGGCCACGTCAGCAACAATCCGAGTGAGGGCGCGGGGAGTGCTGCTAGTGGAGGGGGTACCAGAGATTGCCGCCGGGCTGCTAGGGGCAACCCCTCGCAGGGTGTCCAGCACCACGCCCTTCTTGACCTTCAGCGTGTGGGTACGCGGGAAGTCCTCCCCTGGCCACCGTGACCATCCCCGTATGCGCTGACGCTCCTCTAGTCGGCTGTTGGCCCAGGTAACGATCGCTGGCGCCTCGGAAGGCTCCTTGAGGATGAAGACAGCGTGAACCTCGGTGTCACTGCCCTTGGAGAGACCCACCACGATGGCGTCGGTTACTGCCGTGTGCTTCAACAGCACAGCCTCTACGTCCTCAGGGAACACGTTCTGGCCGTCCGCAAGGACAATCATGTCCTTCTTGCGGCCTTGGATGTGCAGGTAGCCTTCCTTGTCAAAGTAACCCAGGTCGCCAGTCTTGTACCAGCCGTCTTTGAAGGCAGCAGCGGACTGTTCGGGTGCTTCCCAGTAGCCCCGGGTGACATTGGGGCCGCGCACCAGTATCTCGCCATCATCCTGAATCTTCACGTCTACGCCAGGCAGCGGCAGCCCCACGGAGTCAAACCTGGGGTCGCTCATCTTGTGGCAGCTTATGACGGGAGACGCCTCGGTTGCGCCGTAGCCCTGGATGACCTTGACACCTAGTAGCTGCCACTTGGCCCCAAGCTCCGGGTCAAGGGCCGCGCCACCTGATATAACCAATTCCAGCTTGCCACCGAACTGCTTGTGGATGCGCCGAAAGAGCACTCTTCGCAGATGGAAGGGCGTGCGCTTTGCCATCGTTAGCAGGGCGTTCCACAGTCGCTCCTTGCCCTGTCGCTCCACCTCCCGCTCTATACCCTTCATGAACAAGTCCAGGGCCAGGGGCACCAAGAGCATGGTAGTGATTCGGCGCTCGCGCATGGTGCGGAATAGCACAGAGGGCTGCCGGCTGGCCGGATAGGTGACGCTGGCGCCATTGCTCAGGGCCATGAGAAGACAACCCATCTGTTCAAACATATGGCTCAGGGGCAAGACCGACAGGAGGCGGTAGGAGGGCTTGCAGGGAATGTACTGGCTGGCGGCTTCCAGGTTGGAGAGCAGGTTCCAGTGGCTGATCATCACGCCCTTGGGGTCACCGGTTGTGCCCGATGTGAACATGATTTCTGCCAGGTCGTCCTTGGCCACTGGCACATCCTGGAGAGCCGGAAGATGCTCGCACAGCCCTTCTAGCTCCTCAACGCTGATGCACTCCATCTCCATGCGCTGCTCCATTGGCGGCGTCAAACGGGAGACGAAGGCCAGTTTGGGGCGTGTCTTGGCAACAACCTTGGTCACGAACTCTGGGGCGCTGCGCAGGTCAATGGGTACGGCAATGACGCCGGCCCGCAAGCAGCCGAAGAAGGCCAGCACCCACTGAGGGCAGTTGTAGGCCCACAGGATGGCGCGGTCTCCCTTCTGAAGTCCCCGCTGCTGGAGGAGGGCTGCCACCTTGCCGGACTCCTCCCACAGTTGCCGGTAGCTCCATTGCCTGTAGCGAAAGGCAGGTTTGAAGAAGAGGGCTGGCCTTGAGCCGAACTTGTCCGAGGCCTCTTGCAGGAACTGCACCAACGTGTCTGCCATTGCTTGCCTCCCATCAGCTTTTGACGGCATCCCCCGTCTCTTCTTTGCTGGAAAGAGCCAGCTTCCCAAGGTGAATAACACGCCTGGCAAGCCGCCTACGTTCCTGTCAGGAACAATGACGATAGTTGCCTCTTGGAGGTCTGGTGGAATGCCCAGGTCTTGCTGGCTACCGTAGAGCCGGCTGTAGATAAAACACACCTGCGCACCCCACATGATGGCAATGGAGGTCAGATAGGCCCATACCATCGCTGCCATTAGAGAACCCAGGACGCCATACACAAGGTTGAAGCTGCCGAAATGCACAACAAACCACGTGAAGCCGATCCTGATACTTTGAGAAAGCACTGCGCCCACCGCTGCCCCAAGCCAAACGTCTTTCCATACAACATGGGTGTTGGGCAAGAACCGGTAGAGCAGCAAGAACACTCCAAAAGTCATCGCCACCGCACCAAGCTCCAGGAACACTTTGCCTGTGAGCCCACCTCCTATCCAGTTAGGGGCCTGGGCCATCGTGGAGAGGCCCAGCAGGTTGGTGGTGAAGGCAACCATGTTGAATGCCAGGACTGCTACCCCAAGGAGCATGACCATATCTGTGGCGCGTTCCAGCAGAAAATAGGGCGGCTTGCCGATGTGCCATGCGTGGTTGACGCCCTTGCGCACAGAGGAGAAGACGGCGGTGCCCGACCAGATGAGGCCCAGGGCTGCTATCACTCCCAGGGTCCCCCTCGCCTGGGAAACGTCCTCAATGATCTGGGCCAGGTATTCTCTAGACACAGGTATCACCTGTACGATGCCTTGCAGGATCCAGCCTTGTTTTTCTGGCCCAGGGTTCAGGTAGGCCATGATAGAGATGGCCGCTAGGGCCAGTGGAAACAGGGAGAACAAGGCCCAGAAGGCGATGCCAGCAGCCACATAGGGGCAATTGTTGCGTGAAAAGTCCATCAGAGCCAGTCGCAGCAACGTTATTCCTTTGCCTGCCATGCTTCTGCTCTCCCAAAACCGACAGCACTATGCCAGAGATGGCGCTGGGGGACAAACTACTGTTACGCCACGAGCCGGACAGCGAGCGCCAGATATGTGCCCGCCAGGGCCACCACAGATGTTTGCGCCACTTTGCCCGGGAATGTTCCCACCGCGAACTTCCATAGGGGCATCCGTATTGCCCCTGCCCACACGCCGTACCTCTGGAACCACGTGTGCACCTTGCTTACCACCTTTGACGCCACGTTACCTTGGCTTGCCGTCAGGTTCTGGATCAGGGGCGACCCAGATACCCCCAATAGGTAGCACGCCACCATGCCCAGGGCCATGCCTGGCGCTGCCACAATCGCCACTACAAATGGATTCAGCGCGCTGCCGCCGGCGAAGACCACCGCCAGGCCGGGCATCGGCAGAAACAGTGTCAAGCTGCCGATTACGTTGACCAGGAACACCGATGGATTGCCCAGAGTGGAGACTACCGCTGGGTCAATGTCGGCGAACCGCCGAAAGAGGAATGGGTCGGCTCCTACGGCCAACGCCGCCGCGGCAGCCGTGGCAATCATGCTGATGTTACTGTAAGAAGGCCGCCGTACCGCTATCGCTTGTTCCACGGCCCCCTCCTGTGTGTTCAGTGAGGCCATGATAAAGTAGGGGAGAGGCCCTCCCCAGGAACGAATGTACCCTATACGGCTGGTTGGTCGGTACCATTTCTGGTAGTACAGATGCGCGGCGAAAACGTTAGGGAGAGGTAGACCCCCGCCGCCACACGTAGACTAAGGTCGCTCTTTTCTCAGCAAGCCGTGCTCAGCGGCGAAGGCGGCGGCTTCGCTGCGTCTAGCGAGGCCCAGCTTTTCCAGCAATTGGCTCACGTGGTTGCGGGCCGTGTTCTCGCTGATGACCAATCTGGCAGCAATCTCCTTGTTGGTGAGCCCCTGGGCCACCAGCACCAGCACGTCCTTCTCCCTTGCGGAGACGGCTTGCAGTGCCTGCGCCTCTTCCTTGTTTGCCAGGCGCGTCAGGCGTTCCATCACCCGTTTGGTGACGGCTGGGTCCAGGAGGTTCTGGCCCCTGGCTACGGCTCTGATGGCGCGTATCAGATCTGCCCTACCAACGTTCTTGAGCAGATACCCAGACGCCCCCGCCATTATGGATGACATCACCGCCTCTTCGTCGCCAAAAGAGGTAAGCATGAGCACTTGGGTTGCTGGCCGTTCGCTCTTAATAGCGCGACAGGCTTCAATACCGCTGCCCTCGCCCAGGCGCACGTCCATCAGGATAACCTCTGGGGCGAAGAGCGAGGCCTTCTGCACGGCCTCGTTGACCGTCCCGGCTTCAGCCATCACCTCAAGGTCCTCCTCAGCCCCCAGGATTGCCTCAAGTCCCGTCCGTACCACCTCGTGGTCGTCAACGACCATTACTCTGGTTCGTGCCATGTCAACCTCCCATTGCCTTGTGCCGCGAGACTGGGCTCAGCAGGGCAGATGAATACTAATTCCTGTTCCCTGCCCAGGGGTGGCACTAATCTGGAAATCCCCACCCAATACCTGGGTTCGGTGTCGCATGTTTCCTAGCCCGTTTCCCATCGCAGCTTTCGTGAGGTCAAGCCCGATGCCATTGTCGGCCACTGTCAGACGAGCTTCGCTTTGCAGGAAATCCAACGTCACCCGCACCTGCGATGCCCTTGCATGGCGGAAGACGTTGGCCAAGGCCTCCTGAGTCACGCGGTACAAACAGGTAGCCGCGGGAATGGACAGCGGACGGGGCTCGCCTTTCACCTCAAATGACGCGGGCACGCCCGACACCTTGGTGAACTCACCAACCTGGCTCGCTAGCATGGATGCCACGCTCTGTTCGCCCTCCAGGTAAGGCTTCAAGTCAAAGATGTAGTGACGCACCTCCAGCAACGCTTGCTTGGAGAGGTTCACCAGACCGCCCAACCGCTGAGGCAAATCGCTTCGGCCCTGGGAGGCCAGTTCTGCACATGTCTCCAGGTGAAGGCTCAGCATGTAGATGGACTGGGCGACGCCGTCATGAATCTCCCTGGCGATGCGACTACGCTCCTCTTGGGCTGCCAGGTCCGCCTTCTGAATGGCAAGGATTGCGTTCTGGAGGCCAATCGCAATTTGACCGGCCACAGCCTCGGCCAGTGGGGATAGCTCGTTGGTGGCCTTGCTGGCGCTGTTGCCAGCCACCATGACTCCCAGCGTTTCCTCGCCCACTTTCAAAGGCACTGTTGTCTGCCACTGACCTGCCGTAGCCCCCGGGCCAGTAGCCGTGCGGCCCTTCCTCATCGTCTCCTCTACCACTACCATGTTGACCTCTTCAATGCCAACCGTAGATGCAGCCAGCTCCAGCTTGCCGTCAGAGGCCGCCAAGAACAGCGCCCACCGGTCAAAGATCCCTGTGCGTCGCATTACCTGGGCAAGGCGCATCAGCAGAGGCTCCATCTCTGTGCCTCCGCGGACCAGGTCTTGGGTCAGGGTGAATAGCATTTCGGTCTCGTCCAGGGCTTGCTTCGTGCGTCGCCTTTCAGCCTGAAGGGTACGGAACAGATGGCCGAGATACACGACGGCGCCCCCAATGAACAGCACTGAGGCGACGTCGCGGGTCACCTGGGTAATGAAGCTGGCGTGGCCGAGGCCAACGGCCCCGCCCAAGAGTTCCCCCGCCATGAACACTGCCACCACATAGCACGCGCCAAATAGGAAAGCCACGGCCAGGCCTCGCCGGGTGGGCAACAGGAAGCAGGGCACGAGGAGGCTTGTCACAACAAGGTGAAAGAAGGGTGTGCCCAGACCGCCGCTGAAGAAGAGGATTACGAGGCTGCCTATCATATCGGCTACGCCAACTACCAGGGGGTCTATGGAGGGACGCTCCTGGCCAATCCCATCGGGCGTTGGGTTCAGCCGTGAGCGGAGGGAAGTTGCGTACAGAAGTCCAAGTGCTAGCTGGAAGGCAGTGTACATCAGCAGCCCAGGCTCGTATCTAAGGTTTACGTAAGGGGCAGAACGGGTGAAGACGATGGCTACTGCCAGGAGCCAGGTTAGCCAGCGGAAAAGGTAGAAGAAGGCAACGGGGTTAGTATTGGCAATGCTGGCCGCGCGGGAGGAGAGGTGTTGCCACTTGTTTACGAATGCCATTGCGCCCTACCTCGTGCAAGGGGATAATAGTGCGTCTGTTCAGGGCTTATAGCCTGGTTCCGTTGAGGCCTGTGCATCAGTCGTTGTTCTTGTGGATGAGGGTCCCGCGTCGGATAGCTGCGTTTCTTTCGGTGGGAGGATAGCACAGTAGCGGCGAAAAACCAATCACCAAGCACACCCCTTGAAGGCAGTTCGCAATAGTGTTATAAAAGGGGCGGCCCAAAAGGTCTGCGGACTGGCGTTCCCCGCTCCGCTGCGCCTCGTCCAGGGCGCTGCACCAAACCTTTGTGTCATCGGAGTCAACGGTTTCCGGCTGATACTCCTTGTGGGGAGGATACACGCCAACATGGAAAGCGACTCAAGGAGTGGGACCTTTGTCGGCAGGGAACGAGAGTTGGGGTTCTTGCGCCAGCGCCTAGACGCCGCTATCGCTGGCCAGGGCGGCCTCATCTTCATCACCGGCGAGGCGGGCATCGGCAAGACCCGCCTGGCCCGGGAGGCCCAGCGCCTAGCCCAGGACCGGGGATTGTGCTGGCTGGCCGGCCGCTACGATAAGGACGGCAGCATAGCCATGCAGCCCTACGTGGAGGCAGTGCGCCAACTCTTGGACTCCGGCAGGGCGGAGCGCCTGTTGGAGCTTGCTGGCCCCTACGCCCCGGAGTTGGCCCGTATCTTCCCCAACCTGGCCGCCGTCCTGGGCGACGGGCTTCCCGCCCAGCAGCCCGCCCTTCAGGACCCCCAGGCGGCCCGCCAGCGCACCATAGATGCCATCTGCCACCTCTTCCTGGGCATCGCCCGCAGGCAGCCCATGGCCTTCTTCCTGGACGACCTCCACTGGGCCCCCTCCATGGAGTTGCTGCACGCCCTGGCGCGGCGGGCAGGCAGCGCGCCCCTCTTGCTCCTGGGGGCCTACCGCGACCCCGACTTGCACGAGACGCCTGCCCTCTCCCAAGCGGTGCTCGCCATGAACCGGGAGCGCCTCTTCCAGGCACTCCCCCTGCGGGGCCTGGTCCCCAGGGAGGCCGCCGCGATGCTGGAGGCCACCCTGGGCCAGCCGCCCGCGCTGCTCCTTGTGGAATCGCTGCACGCCCTCACCGGCGGCAACCCCTTCTTCCTGGAGGAGATGGCCCGCTACCTGGATGAGCGGGACGCCCTGGTACAGTCCAACGGCGCCCTGGCCCTGAAGGAAGGGACCGCCCTGGAGCTGCCCCGCTCCATCCGGGCGGTGGTGGAGGAGCGCCTGGGGCGGCTCTCCGAGGAGGCGCGGCGGGCGCTGGCGGTGGCATCGGTGATCGGCGAGGAGTTCTCCCTCGCCTTGGTGCGGGAGGTCACCGGCCTCTCCGACGACGCCCTGGCCGAGGCCGTGGATGGGTCGGCAGCCGCATTTCTCATCGCCCCGCTCGCCGGTGGGCGGGAGGCCTACGCTTTTGCCCACAGCCACGTGCGCCAGGCGGTGTACGACGGCATCGGCGCGGCGCGACGCCGTCGCACCCACCTGCTGGTGGGCCAGGCCATGGAGCGGCTGCACGCCCCGCGCCTGGCGGACTACGCCGATGCCCTGGCGGATGCCGTGGACAGGGCGGCCTCCGCATCCCTCATCGCCCCGCGCGCTGGGGGCGGGCGAGAGGCGTACGCCTTTGCCCACAGCCACGTGCGCCAGGCGGTGTACGACGGAGTTGGCACGGCCCGTCGCCGTCGCTACCACCTCCTGGTGGGCCAGGCCATGGAGCGGCTGCACGCCCCGCGCCTGGAGGAGCACGCCGAGGCGCTGGCGCACCACTTCCTGGAGGGGAACGACCTGGCAAAGGCCACCGACTACAGCATCCAGGCGGGGGAGCGGGCCTTTGCCCTCCATAGCTGGGAACGAGCCAGGGTCAACTATGAGCAGGCACTGGAGGTGCTGGAGAGCGGCCTGGAGGACCTTCCCCGCAAGGCACAGGTGCTGGAGCGGCTGGCGGATGTTGAGATGGCGCTGGGGCGTACGGACCTGGCCCGTCACCAGCAGACGTTGGAAGTACTTCTGCAACTGGGCGACAAGCGGAAGGCAGCCCGCATGCACCGGATGATCGCTGGCGCGCTAGCGTCGGGCGCATCCGGCCGGTTCAATCTGATCGAGAGCAACCACTACCGCGTAGCGGCGAACCAACTCTTGGAAGGGGAGCCTGACTCTCCCGAGAAGGCGCTGACACTGTCCAGCCTCGCTCATGGTCTGTGGCGCGTTCTTGAGGTGGGCCAAGCTACCCAATCTGCGCACCAGGCCCTAGAGATGGCCGAGCGGCTTGGTGACAGTGACCAGATGGCGTTCGCATGTACAGAACTTGGGACAGCCAACGCCTTCATTGGCGAGTTGGATCAGGCGAGACTGTATGCACAACGCGCTTTCGAAACCGCTCAGGCGGGGAGAGACTTATACATTGCCAGCCGAGCGGTGCTCTACCCCAGCAGTGTGTGGCCCTGGATACACGACCAGCCGTGGCTCGCTCTCTGGCTGGACCGGAACAGGGATCTTGGCCAGCGCACAGGTCTTCAACGATTCCAGTTGATCGACCCAGGGACATTTGCATTGCGCTGGGCTCTGACAGGGCATCCAAATGGAGCAGTAAACGAATTGCGGAGCTTTGAAGCAGCTCAGTCTACCGGCTCAAGAGTGGGCTCTTATCACGCGCACTATGGCGCATGCGCCTATGCTATTCTGGGCCAGTGGGAAAGGGCGGACCTTGTTTTCGCTGCCGCCGCCGCTGACGCAGAGTCAGGCCACGACCCAGCCATGCGGTTGGAAGCTCTCTTTCCCTACGCCCGCTTCCTGCTGGACACCGGCGACCTCACCAAGGCCGAGGAGGTGATCCAGCAGGGCCTTGGCCTTGCGTGTCCTGCGGGCGCCGTCACGCAGGAGCTGAACCTCCTGCCTCTGGCGTGCGAGCTGCGCGCCCGCCAGGGCAGGCTGGAGGAGGCGGAGGCCCACCTGGCCCGCGCCCGGGAGATCCTGGCCCGCCCGCAGCCGTGGCGCGGCCTGGCGGCCCCCGTCCACCTGGCCGAGGGCCAGCTTGCCGCTGCCAAGAGAGAGTGGGACCGCTCGGAGCGGGCCTTCACCCAGGCGCTGGAGACGGAACAGGCCTACGGCTTCCTCTACCACCAGGGTCGCATCCTGCTGGCGTGGTCGGAGGCGCAAGCAGAGCGGGCAAACGGGCATTCGGGCTCGGACCACGGTAGGGGCGGCGTCGCGCCGCCCGTTCCCCACGGGCAGGGAGACCCTGCCCCTACGCCTGCGTTGCCGGCAGACCCTCGCGCCCGCGGCCTGGAGCTGCTGTCGCAGGCCGAGGCCATCCGGCAGCAGTGCGCCGCCAAGTAGGACCTGGAGCGCGCCACCGCCCTCCGAGAGCGCCTGAACGCCCTGCCGCCTCCCGCGCCTGCCTACCCCGCCGGCCTCACCCAGCGTGAGGTGGACGTGCTGCGCCTGCTGGTGCTGGGCAAGACCAACCAGGAGGTCGCCGAAGCCCTGGTCCTCACCCGCAACACCGTGGCCAACCACATCAAACGCATCTTCGACAAGACCGGCGCGGCCAACCGCACCGAGGCCGCCGCCTTCGCCCTCCGCCACGATTTGTAAGGGAACCTCTCCCCCTGTCGTCCTCCCGCTGCCCGGGGG
>JACQUH010000058.1 GCA_016210375.1 Chloroflexota bacterium | reverse complement strand
TGGGTTTCCTGCACCTTCCTGACTTTTGGTACAAAGCCCATCAAGAGAGAGGGAGTTCCCCTTCTCCCCTCGTGCGAGTAGGCCGGGATGAGGGGGAAAAGCCAGCCTGCCAACTGGGAGTGAAACAGTCGCGGTCCTCTGCCGGGCGTGGGTGCCCTTCAGCGCCTCTCTTGGCCTGGGGGCACGCAAGGCCTACCCCGAGGGGACAGAGGGTTCGCCATGGGCAGCAGGGGCAACTCCCAATAGACCCCACACAGCCGAACAGCAACCGTAGTACACTGTGAACATGGCCATTTCGTTGCCCGCAAGAGAGATACTGCAAGTAGAAGACTTGCGTACCGCCTTCTTTTCCAAGGAGGGCGTTGTTGAGGCGGTGAACGGAGTGACCTTTTCTCTGCGGGAGAATTCTATCCTTGCCGTGGTGGGGGAAAGCGGATGCGGCAAAACGGTGACTGCCCTGTCTATTCTGGGCCTGTTGCCCTACTCCGGCCGGATCACCAGCGGGCGGGTGTTGTTCAATGGTGTGGACCTGGCAACGCTATCCCAAGAGGCGCTGCGCCAGGTGAGGGGCAAGGAGATCGGCATCGTCTTCCAGGACCCGATGTCCTCCCTGAACCCCAGCATACCCATTGGCACCCAGGTGGAGGAGGTGCTGCTAGCCCACACCAGCGCAACGCGGCAGGAGGCGCATATCTGGGCCCAGGAGCTGCTGACGGAGATGGGCCTGCCGGATGCCGGACGCCTGCTGAAGCAGTATCCTTTTCAGCTCAGCGGCGGCATGCGCCAGCGGGTGATGCTCTCCATCGCAGTAGCCCTGCGGCCCAAAGTCCTTATCGCCGATGAGCCGACGTCCAACCTGGACACCACCCTTCAGGCGGCGATCCTCAGCCATCTCCGGCTGCTGAAGCAGGAGTATGGCACCGCGATCCTGCTCATCACCCACGACATGGGTATTGTGGCCCAGATGGCCGACCAGGTGGCGGTGATGTACGCGGGGGCCATCGTTGAGTACACGGACACCGTCAGCCTCTTCCAGCACCCGGCCCACCCGTACACCTGGGGCCTGCTCCAGTCCCTTCCCCGGCTGGACGATGCGGGCCGCAAACTGCGCACCATGCGTGGCCGCCCGCCGGACATGATGAACCTGCCAGCGGAGTGCCCCTTCCTGCCCCGGTGCTTTAAGGCGAGCAACATTTGCCGCACCAGCCCCCGTCCAGCCTTGCGGTCGGTGGAAGACGGGCACCAGGTGGCCTGTTTTAACGAGATGCGCCACGAGTAGGGCTGCGGGCCAGTTCCGCCACCAGCGTTTCCAGCGCGAGCTGATCTTCCAGTTCACCCGTCTTCATGGCCATGTCGGCCTCCAGAAGCAGGCGGTACATGCTTGCAACGCGCTCTGCAGGGTGGCGGCGCGCCTGCTCCTGGACAGTACGTGTCGCAAAATCGGCCAACCCCAGCCTTTTGCCTAGCTCCTTGCCGGGGACGCCCTGCCGCAGCAGGTCCTGAGCCACCAGCACAAACCGGAGCTGCCGGGCGAGCATGATCACAACATAGGAGGCGGTGGCGTCCTGGCGGAGGCTAGCAAAGAGGCGCATGGCCCGGCCCGGCTGCCCCACCAGGGCCGCATCCACGGCCTGGAAGATGGATGCCTCCCTGGTTCTGGCCACCAGGGCTTCTACGTCTCGCTCCTCCACGGTCCTATCCCCGGCATAGAGGGCCAGCTTGTCCAGCTCGCCGCTCAGGGCCCACAGGTCACCTCCCACGAAGTCCATAAGCAGGCCTATCGCGCCGGGGGAAAGGGCAATGCCGGCTTCCCCTGCGCGCCGCTGGATCCACCGGCGCAGGGCATCGCCCTGGGGCATGGCAAACTCCACCACCTGGACCGCTCCTTTTATCGCCTGGAAAAGAGGGTTGCTTTTCTGGAGGCGCTCCTCCAGGAAGACCAGAAGGGTGGTGGGAGGCAGGCTAGCCACCGCCGCTCCAAGACCCTCCCACTGCGCCAGCCCCTCTCTAGCCTGGCGGGACGCCCTACCCCTCCCCCGTGTCCCCTGGGGCTCGTCGTGCTGCCGAAGCAACCCTTCCACCATGACGAGCCGGCGATCTGCCAGGAAGGGCATGGCGCTACAGGCATCCCGTACCAGCTCCAGGGTCAGCCCCTGACCCTTCAGCACCGTCGTGTTGGCGTCCACTACCTCTGGCATGCCTAGCTGACGGCGAAGATCGTCCAGAAAGACCTTCCTGGAGAAGTCGTCGTTCCCGTAGAGCACGTATGTGTGCGCCGGTGCGCTGGCGATGTCCATCGTTTTCCTAAATCATCCGTTCAGTATATAATGGCTATCTGGACATCTGATAGGGGTAGGCCCTTCCCTTGAAACTGTCCGGAACGGGTCTCTTTACCCCCTCCCTGGGGGTGAGGCCTTGCGCCGCCCCAGTCGTAGTCTGGTTGCAGACTGGCGGCTTTCTTTCTGGAAAACAGCGAAACAGCTAAAGGACGTTGCATGACCCTGACCGACACTATTTCCACCCGCCTCTTCGGCAAGTACGAGGTCATGAGCCGCATTGGCACAACGGGACTGGCAACAGTGTACCGTGCCCTGGACGCCGAAGGGAAGCCAGTGGCGCTCAAGGTGCTCCTGGCCTACTTCTCCCAGGAGCCGCAGATCCTGCAGAAGTTCCTTGCAGCCATGACGCAGGTCCAGAACCTTCGTCATCCCAATATCCTGCCCGTCCTGGCGGTGGAGCAAGACGAGTCCACCACAGCGGTGGTGATGGAGTACGTGCCTTGGCCCACTCTCAAGGCAAGGCGCCTCTCCGCCATGGCCGTAGGCGAGGTCCTGCACATTCTGCGGCAGGTGGCTGCGGCCCTGGACTACGCCCATCAGCGGGGTGTGGTGCATCGGGACCTTCGGCCCAGCAACGTCTTCTACAACCCTGAAACGGGCGAGGTGAAGGTCTCGGACTTCGGCACCATAAGTGTGGCGGAGAGCGGCCACCCCCTGGTGCGAACGACCGTGAACACCCCCCATCCCAGCTACGCAGCCCCAGAGCAGACCCAGGGCCAACCGCCGAACCCCAGTAACGACGTGTACTCCCTGGGAGCCCTGGCCTACGAGCTCCTCACCGGAGAGATCCCCTTTGATGCCCTGAACCCCTACACCATC